>JARKQO010000340.1 GCA_029974855.1 Eubacteriales bacterium | reverse complement strand
CCAAACCCCGCCAGGGCTATGCCCTGGACCCGCTATTGGACCGCGCTGCGCACGGTCCAAGGGGAACAGGAAGAGTTTTTGAAAAATATGGGAGCGCCTCGCGGCATGCGGGGCGCTCCTACGTCCTATTCACCCTTCTTTATCCTCTGGCTTTGAAGCTCGCAATAAGATAAGCTTCACAGGCTTCACAGGCTTCACAGGCTCCTCCCCCAAATACAACTCTTCCGCCTGCTTTTGCGCCTCCTGCAGCGTGGCAATGGCCCGGGTCACCGCTTGAAACAGTACAATATACATTGCTTGATAATCCGGCATTTCATCCCTTCTCTGCTCTATTATTAGAGCAATCATACCATAACCCCTTTGTATAATCAAGCCATCTTTGCTCTGAAAATAGAGCCTAAGGGCAGGTGGCGTGCTTGGCACAAAGCATCAAGGCCGACAAAACCATCGGGGAAAATATCCGCAAAGCAAGAGTCGCTTTCGGCATGACCCAGGAGCAGCTTGCCGCCAAGATACAGCTGCTGGAATGCGACATCTCCCGGGGCACTTTGGCCAAAATCGAGGCCGGCATTCGGCATATTTCCGTCCAGGAGCTAAGCGCCATCAAAGAAGCCCTGGGCATGGGGTATGAGGACTTTTTTCTCCCCGGTCCGTAGGAGAGCCCAGGGTTTTCTAAAATTCATGTATGGTACAATATTAGGTATGCTGAGCTTCGCACCGCCTCCCTAACAGCCCGTGGCGCAAGGAGGGGATTCCTTGGAGTTTTTGAAAACGTTTCTGCTGCTTCCTTTATGCAGAATGATCGATGTAGCGTATTTTGAGAACCCGCTCCGTGAAACGCGCGAAGTGTTGGAGTTTATTTGGGGCCTGATCCTATTTGTTTTGGCTGTCATGCTGGTTGTCATGCTCGTTGCGGTCGTGCTGGGCGCAATCAAGAACGCCTGGCAAAAACGGGTAAAGCGTAAGAAAGGATGCCAAGCGGGCACTTTTGAGGACAGTTGGCAATGGCTTGAAATATTGGAGGGTTGCGGGATGCTTGCCATTCCGTTTCTTACGGCTGTGGCACTGGCTGTAAGCACGCGAAATAGAATCAAGGAAGCACGGCAAAAAAAGAGAAGCAGAAAAAGCCCGCCTTGAACACATCGCGGCTTTTTGCTTCCCGAAAAAATTAGTATGTAAAGCACCCTTGACATCCTCCCCTTCCCATGCTATCCTATGGATGTAAAGCATGCTTTCCATCAACCCCTATTACCCCCACTCCCCCACCCCAGAAAGGAACCCCCATGAAAAACCGCCTGGAAGAGCTCCGCGCCCAGCGCGGCATCAAGCAGGAGGAGCTGGCCCTGGCCCTGCGGGTCTCCCGCCAAACCATCAGCTCCCTGGAAAACGGACGCTACAACCCCTCCATTGTGCTGGCCCTGAAAATCGCCAAGTATTTCGGCTGCCTTGTGGAGGACATCTTCATCATGGACGAGGAGGAAGAAACCCATGCTCTGTAAAATGAAACCCAATGCCAAGGCCTGGCTGTTTGTGCTGGGGGTTGGCCTGGTCAGCCTGGCCTTTGGCGTTTTGGCCTACCTGCTCCCCTCCGCCGAGACCCGCCCTCATCATTTGGATACCTTGTTTGGCATGTTCTCCGGTTTTGGGGCCGGGCTGGCGGCCGTAGCCCTGTTCAAGCTCATCCGCAACAGGCTCATCTCCCCCCAGAAGCGGGAGCAGGAGGAAATCGGGAAGCACGACGAGCGCACCATCGCCGTCACCCGGGCCGCTTATACCGTAGGCTTCTTTGCCGGGGCCGCCGCGCTGGTGATTTTGATCTTCCTGTTCACCTACCTGGACTACCGGCTTGCCTCCTATCTCTGCCTGGGGGCGCTGTATGTGCAGATGATCGCCTTTTTGATTGCCAATCGGGTGTATGACAAGAAGATGTAACCCTCCAAGCCCTCATGAAAAGCAGCCGCCCGGCGTTGTGCCGGTTGGCTGCTTTTTGGGGTCCAAGCCCTTCCCTTACTTCCGGCTATCCCGCCATCAGCCAGTTGACCGCCAAGCCCGTCCCAAAGGCAAATGCCATTGCAAAGGCCAAGTACAGCAAGAAGCGCTTCATCCCCAACGCGATCTTCAAAGCGCCGAGGTTTGTGATCTTGGTGGCCGGGCCGGTAATCATAAAAGCCGCCGCGCCGCCCATGCTCATGCCGCTGTATAGCCACTGCTGCAAAAGGGGAATGGTCCCGCCTCCGCAGGCATACAGCGGCACGCCGACGGTGGCCGCCATCAGCACGCCGAAGCCCTGGTTTTTCCCGAACAGAGCGGCAAAGGCCTCCGCCGGTATATACCGCTGAAACAAGGCCGACAGGGCGATCCCCAAAAGGAAATAGAGGCCCGTCGCCTTCACATTGCGCCCAAAATTTTTCACAAGGCGCACAAGGAGATTGGGGTGGGTATCTCTGCTTTCTTGGTCTCCAAAGCCGGAAAAGCGGAAAAAAGGCTTTCCCCGGTAGCATGCATGCACCAGCAGCCCCGCCGCGATGCCGCATAGGAAGCAAGACGCGATCCGGACCATGAGCGCCGTTGTTCCCAGCGCCGCGCTATAGAGAATAAGCTGAGGGTTCAGCAGAATGGACGCCATCATGAAGGAGGCCAGCCAGTCGTCCCGCATCCCTTTTTCTGAAAAGGAGGCGGCAATGGGAATCGTCCCGTACATGCACAGCGGGGAGGCAATACCAAGGATACAGGCGGGAACAATGCCAAACAGCCCCAGTTTTTTTTCACCCAGGCGCTCCACCAAAAGCCGGAGCCGTTCTTTTCCAAACACCGAAACCACCGAACCCAGCGCCATGCCCAGCAGCCAATACCCGAAAATCTGCCGGAACTGAACGTCGGCGTAATACCAGAGATAAATGAATTCCCGTTTCAGAATCTCCGTGGATCAGGACCCCCTTCACCGGCTCCCCGGATCGCTTCAATCATCCAGGCTCACCAGCGTGTAAGCTCTGCTGCCAAGGCCGATGCTTTCCGCGTGCTCCAGGATGTGCAGCCCATTTCTGGATTCCATCCGGGCAATGAGGGATTTCCCATCCTGGGCGGCATACACCAAATCAACGCAGGCCTGGTCCAAGGCCACCGGGTCGGCGGAGGCCAGGATGCCGATGTCGTGCATGTCCGGCTTGGCCGGGCTTCCGTTACAGTCACAGTCCACAGACAGGTAGTTCATGACATTGATGTATACGATCCGCTCCCCCTTGCCCAGGGCGTCGGATACGGACTTGGCCGCTTCCGCCATGGATTCCAGGAAGGGGTCCTGTTTCCCGCCCCACATATTGGTCCGGCTGGTGCCTCCGCTGTGAATCCACGCCTTTCCCTCCGAGGAAGCGATGCCAATGGAGATATTCTTGAGGGCGCCGCCGAAGCCGGCCATTTCGTGGCCCTTGAAATGGGAGAGCACGAGGCAGGAATCATACTTTGCGAAGTTTGCGCCCACAAGGTTTTCCGTGAGGCGGACGCCGCCCTCCACCGGCAACGGGATAGAGCCTTCCGCGTCCATGATGTCCACATCCGCAATGGCCGTAAAGCCGTGGTCTTCCGCCACCTGCAGGTGCATGGCCGTACGGGAGCGAAGGCCGCCATAGGCCGTATTGCACTCCACAATGGTGCCCTCTACCCGCTGCACCAGCTCCTTGATGAGGTCGGGGGAAAGATAATACTTGTTGCCCGCTTCGCCGGTGCTGAGCTTTACGGCCACCTTGCCGGTGGGCTGCCATGCCAGCGCCTCGTACACCGCCATCAGCCCCCGGGGCGATAGATCGGTGGTCATATAAACCGCCGGAGCCCCGGCAGGGGCTTCCGCTTTGCCCTGCGCGCTTTCAGGCGGAAGCGCGCCCGCCTGCTCACCGCTCCATGCGGGTGTTTCATTGGCAAAAGAATCGGGGATGCCCTGTCCGCCTCCCACCCAGAGCAAAGCCACCAGCACGGATACCAAAAGCGCGGACAGTATTCTCTTGTTCATACAAAAGGGTCCTCCTTCGTAATATGGAAGGTTGTGCGGATGGAAGTAGTATACCACACCGGAAGGGGGATCCGCCACAAGATCTGCTTCATGCGAATCATTTTGTGAAAGGCCGCCCGCACCGTCCAGCAAAAACCCTTGACAGCACAGCCTCACCAATGGTACAATCCTTCCCGGACCTGTCAAGAAAAAATCCTTGACAACACTCCGGAAGGGGGAGCGCCTGTGAAGCCCAACGAGCTGGCTCCTTCCCCGGAGGAGCGCCTCCGGCAGAACGTAGAAATGGGCACCCTGTGCGCCTTCTACGGCGGGCTGCTCACGGAGCGGCAGCGGGCCGCGCTGCTTTTGTACTACGACGAGGACTGGTCCTTGGGAGAGATCGCCCAGCAGTATGGGGTCAGCCGCCAAAACATCCACGACCTCCTCACCCGCTCCACCCAAAAGCTCCAGCGGATGGAGGCGAAAATCGGGGCCATCGCCTCGGCCCGGCGGACCTCCGCCAAGCTGGAGAAAGCATTGGGCCTCTTGCATGGGGTTCAAGCGATCCAGGGTTCCCAAGGGCAGCCGGACCAGGGCCCCGCCCAGCCCCTTGCCGCCGCCATCCGGTTAATCGCTGAAACCATCACCGAAATCCAGGGAGAGGAGTGAGCCCCATGGCCTTTGAAGGCTTGAGCCAAAAGCTGTCCGCCGCCCTGTCCAAGCTCACCAGCCGGGGCAAGCTCACCGAGCAGGCCGTCCGGGAGGGCATGCGGGAGGTCCGCGTGGCTTTGCTGGAGGCGGACGTCAACTACCTGGTGGTGAAGGACTTTTGCAAGAAGGTCACGGAGCGCTGCGTGGGCCAGGCCGTGCTGGAAAGCCTGTCCCCCTCCCAGCAGGTTTTGAAGATCGTCAACGAGGAAATGACCGCCCTCATGGGCCAGGAGAACGCCCGGCTCACCTGGTCCTCCAGCGTGCCCACCATCTATATGCTCTGCGGCCTTCAGGGCGCGGGCAAAACCACCATGGCCGCCAAGCTGGCGGGGTATCTGCAAAAGACCGGGAAACGGCCCCTGCTGGCCGCCTGCGACATCTACCGCCCGGCAGCCATCAAGCAGCTCCAGGTGGTGGGGGAGCAGGTCCATGTGCCGGTATTTGAGCGGGGAACCCAGGACCCTGTGAAAACCGCCTTGGAGGCCGTGGCCTACGCCAAGGACTACAACCGGGACGTGCTCATCATCGACACCGCCGGCCGTCTGCACATCGACGAGGAGCTCATGGAGGAGCTGCGGCGCATCAAGGCCACCGTGAAGCCCCAGGAAATCCTCTTCGTGGTGGACGCCATGACCGGCCAGGACGCGGTGAACGTGGCCCAAACCTTCGACAGCCGGCTGGGCGTCGAGGGGGTCATCCTCACCAAGCTGGACGGCGACACCCGGGGCGGCGCGGCCCTGTCCATCAAGGCCGTGGTGGGCAAGCCCATCAAGTTCTCCGGCACAGGGGAAAAGCTCTCCGATATCGAGCCCTTCCACCCGGACCGGATGGCCAGCCGCATTCTGGGCATGGGGGACGTGATGACCCTCATCGAAAAGGCCCAGGAAACCTTTGACGTGGCCCAGGTGGAGAAGCTCGCCAAGGGCGGCCCCAAGGAGCTCACCTTGGAGGACTTCCTGACCCAGATGCAGCAGATGAAGAAGATGGGCGGCCTCCAGAGCATGCTGTCCATGCTGCCGGGCATGGGCCAGAAGCTGGCGGGCACCGAGATCGACGAGAACGCCATGAAGAAGCCCGAGGCCATCATCCGCAGCATGACCCCCCGGGAGCGCCGCAACCCCGGGGTCCTCAACGCCAGCCGCCGCAAGCGCATCGCCGCGGGCAGCGGCACCACCGTCCAGGACGTCAACGCCCTCATCCGCCAGTTCGACCAGGCCAAGGCCATGATGAAGCAGATGATGGGCGGCCGCATGGGCAAGAGAAAGCCGGGCCGCATGCCCTTCTAGCCGGGCCGGGCCCCATCCCCCGCAGCCTGTACTCACAGCCGTGATGCAGATAGGAATCCATCAAAGCATAGGAGGAAACAACCATGTCCGTGAAAATCCGCCTCAAGAGAATGGGAATGAAGAAAAAGCCTTTCTACCGGGTGGTGGTGGCCGATATCCGCAGCCCCCGGGACGGCCGCTTCATCGAGGAGATCGGCTACTACGATCCCATGACCGAGCCCGCCACCATCAAGATTGACGCCGAGGCCGCCAAGAAGTGGCTGGGCAACGGGGCGCAGCCCACCGACACCGCCCGGGTGCTGCTGAAAAAATCCGGCATCCTTGAGGGCTAAGCCCATGAAAGAGCTCGTGCTGTACATCGCCCGGTCTTTGGTGGACAACAAGGACGCCGTGACGGTGGAGGAGACCGTGGGTCCCGAAGCCACCATCCTGGAGCTCCATGTGGCCCCCGAGGATATGGGCAAGGTCATCGGCAAGCAGGGCCGCATTGCCAAGGCGCTCCGGGCCGTGGTGCGGGCCGCCACCGCCAAGGATCAGAAGCCCGTTTTTGTGGAGATTCAGTGATGGCTCCGGTCTTGCCAATGGCCCGCCCCGGCGGCGCCGTTGGCAAGTTGTTTTTGTGCGTCCGCATGACCGGGAGAAAGAGGTATACCCATGCTGGCACCCTATTTGCTCATCGGTGAAATCCTGCGCCCCCAAGGCATCCGGGGGGAGGTGAAGGTGCGCCACTATACCGACGATCCCCGCCGCTTTGAGGAGCTTACCCAGGTCTTTGTGCCCCAGGGAAAGGGCTATGTCCCCCTTGTCCTCACCGGCTGCCGGGTCCAAAAGGACGACGTGTTTCTGGCCCTGGAAGGCGTGAGCGACCGGGACGGGGCGGAGAAGCTGCGGGGCACCAAGCTCTACGTGGACCGGGCCAACGCCCGGGAGCTAGGAGAGGACCAGGTGTTCATCGCGGACATTTTGGGGGCCACGGCCTATGACACCAAGGGCAACGTCCTGGGTACCCTGCGGGAGGTGCTGACCCCCGGCGGGGCCGACGTGTTCGTGCTGGATACCCCCCGGGGCGCCTTGATGGTGCCGGCCCTGAAAACCGTGCTGCTGGAGATGGACCCTATCCAGGGCAAGATCGTCCTGGAGGAAACCAGGCTGGAAGAAGTGGGTTTGTATGAAGATCGCCATTCTGACGCTGTTCCCCGAGATGTTTGACAGCGTCCTTTCCAGCAGCATCTTGGGCCGGGCCAGGGCCCAAAAGCTGCTGGAGGTGGAGGCGGTGAACATCCGGCCCTTCAGCCACAAAAAGCATAAGAATACCGACGATTACCCCTTTGGGGGCGGCGCGGGCATGGTGATGATGGCCCAGCCCATCTGCGACGCGGTGCGGCATGTGCGCGCCCAGGGGCTTTCCGGCCCCTGCGTGTACCTGAGCCCCAAGGGCAGGCCCCTGACCCAGGCTTTGGTGCGGGCCTTGGCCCTGGAGGAAAGCCTGCTGCTGCTGTGCGGCCACTACGAGGGGGTGGACCAGCGGGCCATCGACCTGGTGGTGGACCAGGAGGTCTCCTTGGGGGACTTCGTGCTCACCGGGGGGGAGCTGGCCGCCATGGCCCTCACCGACGCGGTGTCCCGCTACCTGCCCGGAGTGCTGGGCAGCGGGGAAAGCACCTTGGAGGAAAGCTTTTCCGAAGGGCTGCTGGAATACCCCCAGTACACCCGGCCCCGGGTCTACGAGGGCCTGGAGGTGCCGGAGGTGCTGATCAACGGGGATCACGCCAAAATCAGGGCCTGGCGCCGCCGCCAGGCCCTGCTGGCCACCGCCCGCCTCAGGCCGGACCTGTTGCCCCAGGCCAGCCTTTCCCAGGAGGAAAGGCGCTTTCTGGACGCTGAGGAGGATGCCCCATGCTGCTGAGAAAACTGGTGGCCGCCTTGTGCCCCCTGCTGCTGTGCCTGCTGACCTGCGCGCTGTTTCGCTGGCTGGATTCCCTCCTGCCGGCTGGCAATTTCCTGCTGTTTCTGCTGAAGGGGCTGCTGCTGGGCTTTTGCGTGGCCTTGCTGCTGCCCGTGGCGGGCATTGGCACCCGCCACAACGGCCTGATCCCCTGGCTGTTTGTGGCCGCCGGGGTGCTGGCCTTGCTGATGCTGTACCAATACCTGGAAACCGTGGGGGTGGTGAGCTGGCCTGCCCTGAAGGCGCTGATCTCCATCAACGGCCAGGTGGTGCTGGTGGAGGGTACCGTCACGGGCTTTTTGCTGCTGACGGGGTTTCTGGGGCGCAGGCGGTAAGGGCCGGGGCTTGGGGAATCCTAATGGAGCCTGTGCTCCGCCTCCTCCTCCCTGCGCAGAAGCCTTTCCATATATTCCCCGCTGCTGAGCCCCAGCCGCTGGGCCTGGGCCACCATCCGCTCGTAGGCCTTCTTGTCCAGCCGCAGGCAGATGCTCATCTTGTCCGGGGCGCAGGTCAAAGAGGCCGGCTCCAACTCGTGGGTATCCTTAAAGAACTTGCTTTTCATGTAGCTCCCTCCTCACCCATCCTATGTGAGGCAACCCATGGAGTTCGTTTTTCCGGGCGGCGGGGTCCCTTTCATCCTGCCCCCGGCCCTGGCGGGTGATTCACAAATCCGCCTTTCATGCTATAATGTTCCCATTGCCGCCAAACTCATGAAAGGAGGGCATTCCATGGGCGGAGCCATTCTTCGGTTTCTGGTGACCGTGGCCGCCATTCCCCTGTGCGGGGAATTTATGGACGGGGTCCATATCGCCGAATTAAGCCAGGGGCTGCTGCTTGGGGCGGCCCTGGGGGTCATCTACCTTCTGCTGCGGCCCTTGGTCCGGCTGATCACTTCGGTGTTCAACTTCTGCACCCTGGGGCTTTTGCACGTGGTGCTGGACGCCTTTCTGGTATGGACCGCCGCGGGGTTTTTCCGGCCCGGGGTGCAGCTGGACAGCGTCTGGTGGGCCCTGGCCGTGGCCGCGGTGATCAATGTGCTGCGCTTTGGGATCGACCTGCTCTCCGGCAAGGGCCGCAAGTAAGTATCGGAGGTTTTGCTCATGCATATCTTTTTGGTCAACGACGACGGCATCGGCTCCAAGGGCATCATGGCCTTGGCCCGGGCCGCCACCGCCAAGGGGCACAAGGTCACCATGTGCGCCCCGGCCACCCAGCAAAGCGCCGCCAGCCAGCGCATCACTTTGATGGATCCCATCTACGTGGCCCCCTACCCCTCCCAGGACCCGCTTCTCACCGCCTATGCCATCACCGGCACCCCCACGGACTGCGTGCGCCTGGGGCTCCACAATTTGGCGAAAGAGCCTGTGGACGTGCTGATCAGCGGCATCAACGACGGCTATAACAGCGGCATGGCGGTCCATTACAGCGGCACCGTGGCCGCGGCCCGGGAGGGGGCCCTCAACGGCCTCCACGCCATCGCAGCCTCCATCCACTACAAGGCCTCCCAGGCCCTCATCGACAAGCTGGCGGCCTTTGTGATCCGCACCGCCGAAAGCTTCGTGTCCCTTTCCTTGCCCCGGGGGGTCATCCTGAACATCAACGCCCCGGACGAGTCCGCGGGCCCCTGGAAGGCCCCGGTGCTAACCCCCCTGTGCCCCGCCAACTTCACCGACGGCTATGTCCGGCGGGAGAGCCCCCGGGCCGGGGTCTATTACTGGCTGGCCCAGGGCGCGTCCACCGAGCCCCCCACGCCCGGCGGGGACCAGGATTTGCTGAGCCAGGGGCACATCACCATGACCTTCATGGGCAATCCCTCGGACCACGGGGCTGCCTTTGGGGATTTCGTCACCGCTTGCCAAACCCCCGGCCAGCCGCTATAATGGGGAGAGGCGCCGCCGGGGGCACCCCGGGGTTGCCTTTTTCGCCTGTTTTCCGCCTATTTTGACCCTCATGGAGGCCCATTGTGAAGGATTCCCTGGAGCTGATCAACCGGCTGAACCTGCGGGGCGAAAGCCTGTCCAAGGGCCACCGCCGCATCGCGGAATACATTGCCGGGCATTATGACAAGGCCGTGTTCATGACCGCCGTAACCTTGGCAAAGCACTGCGGCGTCAGCGAATCCACGGTGGTGCGCTTTGCCACCGCCTTGGGCTACGAGGGATACCCCCAGCTGCAAGCCGCCTTAAAGGAGCTGGTGCGCCAGCGCCTCACGGCGGAGCAGCGCTTTGCCATCGCCTCCGAAATCCGGGAGGACGACATCCTGCGCACGGTGCTGCGCAATGACGCCCAGAACATCCGGGATACCATCGAATCCCTGTCCCAGGCGGAGTTTGAGGATGTGGTGAACCGCATTTTGGGGGCCCGGCGCATCTATTTGATGGGCCTGCGCTCGGCGGCCCCCTTGGCCCTGTTTTTGTACCACTACCTCCACCTGATTTTCGACCAGGTGGTGCTGGTGCAAAACACCACCGGGGACGTGTTTGAGGAGATCGCCCGGATCGGGGAAGGGGATTTGCTGGTGGGGGTCAGCTTCCCCCGGTATTCCACCCGCACTTTGGAGTGCATGCGCTTTGCCAGGGACCACGGGGCCCAGGTGGTGGGCATCACCGACGGTCCCCTGTCCCCCCTGTGCCGGGTGGCCCATGTGTGCCTGTGCGCCCGCACGGACATGGCCTCCTTTGTGGATTCCCTGGCCGCGCCCCTGTCCTTGGTGAACGCCCTCATCGTCAGCTTGGGCCTTCGCCGCCGGGAGGAGCTCAGCAGCCATTTCAGCCGCCTGGAGGGGATATGGAACGCGCAGCGGGTCTATATCGACAAAGAGAATGCGTAACGTAGCGGTCATCGGCGGCGGGGCCTCGGGGATGATGGCTGCCGTCACGGCGGCCCGGGCCGGGGCCCGGGTCACCTTGCTGGAGCGCAATGAAAAGCTGGGCAAAAAGCTGTACATCACCGGCAAGGGCCGCTGCAACGTCACCAACGCCGTATCCCCGGAGGCCTTCCAGCGCCAGGTGGTGCGCAACCCCCGGTTCCTGTTCAGCGCCCTGCACGCCCTTTCCCCCGCCGACTTCATGGGGCTGCTCAATTCCTGGGGCTGCCCGGTGGAGGTGGAGCGGGGGGAGCGGGTGTTTCCCCAGAGCCAGAAGGCCAGCGACGTGACCCGGGCCTTTGAGCGGCAGATGGAGGCCCTGGGGGTGTCTGTGCGGCTCAACGCCAAAGTGAGCCGGATTCTCCTGGACCAAAGCGCGGCGGTGCCCACCGTGGAGGCTGTGCTCCTGGAATCCGGCGAGCGCATCCCAGCGGAGGGGGTCATCCTGTGCACCGGGGGCAAGAGCTATGCCTCCACCGGCTCCACAGGGGACGGCTACGCCTTTTTGGCAGGCCTGGGCCACCGGGTGCTGCCCGCCGTGCCCGCTTTGGTGCCCCTCATCTGTTCCGAACCCTGGGTCAGCGAGCTCCAGGGCCTGTCCCTGAAAAACGTCCGGCTGACCCTCTCCAAGGGCCGCAAAACCCTCTTTACAGACCTGGGGGAGATGCTCTTCACCCACTTTGGGATCTCCGGGCCTTTGGTGCTCTCCGCCTCCAGCTACATGGCCGGGGAGGACCCCCGGGAGCTGGAGCTCCGGCTGGACCTGAAGCCCGGCCTCACGTTGGAGCAGCTGGAGCTGCGGCTGCTGCGGGACATTGGCGAGGCTGGGAAAAAGCAGCTGCAAACCTTGCTCTGCGGCCTGTACCCAGCCCGGCTGGCGGAGACCGTGCCCGCCCTGTGCGGGCTGGACGGCCGCAAGCCCGCCAACCAGCTCTCCCGGGAGGAGCGCCTGGCCCTGGCCCGGCTCACCAAGTCCTTGCTTTTGCCCGTCAGCGGCCCCAGGCCCCTGGGGGAGGCCATCATCACCCGGGGGGGCCTGGAGGTGCGGGAGGTGAACCCCGCCACCATGGAAAGCAAGCGCGTCGGCGGGCTGTACATCGCCGGGGAGCTGCTGGACGTGGACGCCCTCACCGGAGGGTTCAACCTGCACATCGCCTTTGCCACGGGCTACGTGGCGGGCATCAGCGCCGCCCGACCCCCGGAAACCTCAGCCGATGAAAAATCCCTGCCGTAAGGAGCCCTTCCCCGGCAGTCCGTTTGGAGCTAAGTACCATGCAGTTTATCGTATTGGATTTGGAATGGAACCAGCCCACCAGCTACCAGAGCCCGGTATTTCGCAAAATCGGGGACAGCCTGCTTTTTGAGGTGATCCAGATCGGGGCCGTGAAGCTGGGGGAGGATTTCAGCATCCTGGACGCCATCAGCATCCCCGTGCGCCCCACCCATTACCTGGCCATCCACCCCCGGGTGCGGCGCATGACCCGCCTGGGCCAGGAGGAGCTTTGCGACGCGCCGGAGTTTCCGGAGGCCATGGAGCGCTTCAGCGACTGGTGCGGGGAGGACTATGTGTTCCTCACCTGGGGCTGCGACGACGTGAGCGTGCTGCAGCAGAACGTGGACTTCTTCCGCTTTGAGCGGCCTTTGCCCAAAATGTACGACATCCAGCGGCTCTACGCCCAGGTCCAGGGCCTGAAGGCCAATCAGCAAAAGGCCCTCAAGAGCGCCATGGAGCAGCTGGAGATTCAGGAGGATGTGGACCGCAGCTTTCACAACGCCATGCACGACGCCTACTACACGGCCTTGGTGTGGAAGAAGCTGCCGGACCCAGCCGCCGTGCTGGCCTTCCCCCAGGAGCCCCGGAAGATGTGCCACAACCAGAAGCGGCTCCGCTTCCGGCTGACCCAAATGGTGCCCTCCGTGGCCCAGGCCCTGGCAAGCCCCGCCATCCGCTCCCCGGAATGCCCCACCTGTAAAAAGCCCACGCTGCTGCAAACGGAGTTGATCCCCCAGGCTGTGGGCAAGTATACTGCCCTGACCAAATGCCCCCAGCATGGGCTGATGCTGGTGAAGATCACCTTCTCCCTCCTGCCGGACGGCCAGAAGGGCATGCGCCTGAGCGTGCTGCCCGCCAACCACCAAAGCAAGGCCTACGTACACACCAAGGAGCTGCAGTACCAGCACAAGCGCAAGCGGGGCGACTACGACCACGTGGACGTGGAGGACATCGGGGCGTCCTTTGGCAGCAACATGCCCTTTGAGGACGCCTGAGAAAGGCGGTTTCCATGAAGGAGAAACAAAAGGCCATGGTGCGGGTTTCCATCGACGGTCAGGCAGGGGACTTCCCCATGGGCGTGACCTTGCTTGCCGCCTTACAGACGCTTCTTCCCCAGCGGGCCCCCCAGGTGCTGTGCGCCCTGTACGGCGGGCTGTGCGTGGAGCTGAACCAGGCCATCGTTGTGGACTGCCAGCTCACCTCCCTCACCTATCTGGACGAGGAGGGCAGGAGGGTCTACGAGCGCTCCTTGCGCTTTTTGCTGCTGCTGAGCCTGCGCCGCCTGTTTCCGGGCCGGAATGTGCGGGTGATGAACTCCGTGGGCTACGGGGTGTACTTGCAGCTGCTGGAAGGGACCCTGAACCAGGAGATGATCTCCGCTTTGGAGGAGGACATGCGCCTGCTGGTGGCCCAGGATTTGCCCTTTGAGAAGGAAACCTGGTCCAAGGAGGAGGCCATCCGCTATTTTGACGGCATCGGCTGGCTGGACAAGGGCCGCATCCTCCGCTACCGCCCTCACGAGACCATCACTTTGTACCGCATCGGAGAGCTGCGGGAGTATTTTTACGGGGCCATGCTGCCCTCCACCGGCTATGTCAAGGCCTTTTCCCTGAAGCCCCACTTCCCCGGCATGGTGGTGCAGTTCCCCTCCCCCCAGGACCCCACCCGGCCCGCGCCCTATCTGCCCAGGCCCAAGCACCTGCGGGTCTTTGCCCAGTCCCAGCGCTGGTGCGGCATTTTGGGGGCTGCCAATGCCGCCGACGTGAACGAGATGATCCAGGCGGGCCGCATCCGGGAGTTCATCCGGGTGAACGAGGCCCTCCACGACAGGTCCATCGCCGCCATCGCGGACGAGATTTTGGCCCGCCAGGCCCGGATCGTCATGATCTTCGGCCCCTCCTCCAGCGGCAAGACCACCTTTGCCAACCGCCTGGCCGTGCACCTGCGGGTGCTGGGCCTCTTCCCCAAGCTCATCTCTTTGGACGACTTCTACCGGGACCGGGCGGAAATCCCCCTGGAGGCCGACGGCAAGCCGGATTTGGAAAGCGTGGACTCTTTGGACGTGCCCTACCTGTGCCAGTGCCTGGAGCGGCTGCTGGACGGCCAGGAGGTGCAAATGCCCCGGTTCGACTTCAAGACCGCCGCCCGCTCCAAGGAGACCTATCCCCTGCGGCTCTCCCAGGAGGAGCCTTTGCTGGTGGAGGGCATCCACGGCATGAACGACCGCATCACCAGCGCTCTGCCCGAGCAGCTCACCTACGGCGTGTATGTCAGCGCCTTGGCCTGCATCAATCTGGACCATCATAACCGCATCCGCACCACGGACGTGCGCCTGCTGCGCCGCATCGTCCGGGACATCCGCCACCGGGGGGCCTCCCCCCAGGAGACCATCGCCATGTGGCCCGGGGTCCGGGCCGGGGAGGAGAAATGGATCTTCCCCAACCAGGAGAAGGCGGACGTGATGTTCAACACCTCCCTGCACTACGAGCTGCCCATTCTCAAAACCCAGGCCTACGACCTTTTGTTAACTATTCCCAGGACCCAGCCCGAATACCTCACCGCCCGGCGGCTGCTGAAAATCCTCCACTATTTCCTGCCTGTGGGGGACGACGTGCTGGAGGAAATCCCCCCCTCCTCTATTTTGCGGGAGTTCATCGGGGAGTGCTCCTTTTACGACAGACATTGACAGGGTCCATAAAATATTGTATAAATAGCTGTTGCCCAAGGTAAGGGCCAGGTCGATGGGAGGCTGCGGTGGGCGTGGAAACCGTAACGCTGGTCATCCGTTCTCTCATGAGCGTGATGAGTGTGTGGATTGTATTCGTCCTGATTTATCAGCTTGTGATCAGCTTTTTTGGATTCAAGCGCGATACGAAGGATTATCAGGATTTTGACCCCAAGCTCCGTTTTCTGGTTCTGGTCCCCGCCCACAACGAAGAGGCGGTGGTGGGGGATATCATCAATAATCTCAAGCACATGGAGTATCCCCAGGAATTATATGATTTCTATATCCTGGCGGACAACTGCACGGACCGCACCGCCGACGTGGCCCGGCAGATGGGGGCCCAAGTCATCGAAACCTTTAAGGAATCCCCGGACGCCCCCACCGGCAAGCCCATCGTGCTGCAAAAGGCCCTTCAGGCCTTGGGAAATTACCAGGACCACTATGACCTGGTGATGTTTTTTGACGCGGACAACCTGATCGACCCCAACATGTTCCTGGAGGTCAACAGCCAGTACCTCACCCATGAGGGCAAGGTGGACATCATCCAGTGCTACCTGGGCAGCAAGAACAAAAAGGGCGTGATCGCCCTGTTCTACTACATGACCTACACCATCACCAACCGGTTTTTTCAATATGCCAAGAGCAACCTGGGGCTCAACAGCGTGGTGGGGGGCACGGGCTTCGCCGTCTCCTCCCAGTACCTGCACCACCGGGGCGGCTGGAACTCCATGTCCCTCACCGAGGACTTTGAGCTCCAGATCGAGGCCACCTGCGACGGCCAGCGGATTCTGTGGAACCACAACGTGCGGATCTACGACGAGAAGCCCGTGAAGATTTTCGCCAGCCTCCGCCAGCGCACCCGCTGGGCCCAGGGCCACTGGTACGTGGCCTTCAAAAACACCCGCCGGCTTTTTCGCGCCCTGCGCAACAAGCAGGTCTCCTTCAAGGAGTTCGTTTCCACCTTTTTATACATGTACTCCTTGACCCCCTATATCTTCTTGGTGGTGCAGCTGTTTTTGGGCCTGGTGCTGAACGTCCTCCAATGGACGGATGTCATCCCCTCCCCCAACCCCTATGTGCCCCTGGAGGACTGGGCGGCGGTGAACGTGCCCAATCTGCTGCTGTTCCTGTACTCCTTCATCGTGCTGTTCTACGTGGGGGACCGGATGGACAACGGCAACCGCTTTACCCTCCGCACCCTTATTCCCATGATCGTTAGCGTGCTGCTGAACACCGTGCTGGTGGCCGTGGCCCAGCTGCTGGGCCTGATCAAGCACCGCAGGCAAAACACCTGGGACAAGACCGAGCACAGCATCAACTGCCTGGAGGACGCGGGGCTGCTGCCCCGGCCCGAGGCCAAGGAACTTTTGGACCTGCTGACGGAGAACAACGAAAAAACAGCCTGAGCGCCACAGCCGTCCCCCCTGCGGGGGCGGTTTTTTGTAACGTTTTTTTGGGGTTTCTGATAACGCCTTTTCGCCGGTTCCCAGCTCCTGGCGGACCCGCGCCGCTCTCTTGACAGATTCTTTCGCGCCGACTATAATATGTGAGTCGGCTCAAAAGGTTCCACTTTGTAACCAAGGTTGAATCTTCGCTGTTTTTCGGATATATTCCCACGGATCGGCTTTCCCCCCACCGTTGTGAAGGGTTTTGCCTTCCAAACGAAACCGGGTTGGCGGGTTTTGCGAAAGTGCAACGCCTCTGGCGTTTGGCTGGGTATATGCATCGGCATCATGAGGCGGATTGCGCCCTCCCCCGGGAGGCGCGCGCCTGAATTTGCGGATCGGGGCGGCAACGTGCTTTGGTATGTGCGCGCCGCCGTGGCGAAAAGAACAGCAGCCGCGCGGGATTTTCCCGACGGCTTTTTCTGTTGCGGAAAGGCCCCCAACCCAAATAAAGCAATCGCGTAAAGCAAGAAAAGGAAAGGAGAGGACCTATGCAGACCATCGTCACCATCCTCATCGCCCTTGCCATGGCAGCCCTGGGCCTGGTGGGCGGGTATATGTACCGCAAGCAATCCGGCGAGAAGAAGATCGGCCGGACTGAGGAATACGCCAAGAATCTGCTGGAAGATGCCATGCGCAAAGCGGATGAAAAGAAAAAGGAGACCATTTTAGAGGCCAAGGAGGAGGTCCTGAGGCTCAAGACCGAGCTGGACCGGGAATGCCGGGACCGCCGGGCCGAGGTACAGCGCAGCGAGCGCCGCATCCTCCAGCGGGAGGAGACCCTGGATAAGAAGCAGGACAATATGGAGGCCCGGGAGGAGTCCCTGAACCAGAAAACCTCCGAGCTCCAGCGCTGGCAGGGGGAGCTGGTGCAAGGCCAGCAGCGCCAGGTGCAGGAGTTGGAGCGCATCGCCGCCATGACCCAGGACGAGGCCCGCCAGCTGCTGGTAGGCCGCATCCAAAAGGACGCCTTTCACGACGCTGCCACCATGGTCCGGGACATTGAGACCAAGGCCAAGGAGGAGGGCGAAAAGAAGGCCCGCAACATCATCGCTTTGGCCATCCAGAAGTGCGCCGCTGACCACGTGGCCGAGAGCACCGTATCCGTCATCAGCCTGCCCAACGACGACATGAAGGGCCGCATCATCGGCCGGGAGGGCCGCAACATCCGCGCCCTGGAAACCGCCACCGGCGTGGACCTCATCATCGACGACACCCCCGAGGCCGTCATCGTCAGCGCCTTTGACCCGGTGCGCCGGGAGATCGCCCGCCTGGCTGTGGAAAAGCTCATCATGGACGGCCGCATCCACCCCGCCCGCATCGAGGAAATGGTGGAAAAGGCCCGCAAGGAAGTGGACAATCAGATCCGGGAGGCCGGGGAACAGGCCGTGTTTGAAACCCACCAGCACGGCATCCACCACGAGCTGGTGAAGATTCTGGGCCGCCTGCGCTACCGCACCAGCTACGGCCAGAACGTGCTGAAGCATTCCATTGAGGTCAGCCACCTGGCGGGCCTCATGGCCGCCGACTTGGGCGCGGACGTGGGCCTGGCCAAGCGGGCCGGGCTGCTCCACGACATCGGCAAGGGCGTGGACCACGAGGCCGAAGGCACCCACGTGACTTTGGGCGGCGAGCTGGCCCGGACATACCGGGAAAGCCCGGACGTGATCCACGCGATCCTGGCCCACCACAACGACGTGGAGCCCCAGACCATCGAGGCCGTGCTGGTACAGGCCGCCGACGCCATCTCCGCCGCCCGCCCCGGCGCCCGCCGGGAGTCCCTGGAAAATTACATCAAGCGCCTGGAGAAGCTGGAGGAAATCGCCAACTCCTTCATCGGCGTGGACAAGAGCTTCGCCATCCAAAGCGGCCGCGAGGTGCGCATCATGGTCAAGCCCGAGGACGTCACCGACGACGGCACCCGGGTGCTGGCCAAGGAAATCGCCAAGCGCATCGAAAAGGAGCTGGAATATCCCGGCCAGATCCGCGTAAACGTGATCCGGGAGACCCGCAGCACCGAATTTGCCAAGTAACGCTTGCATACCATGACCCTATCCGGGGCTTTCCCCGGGTAGGGTCATGGACTGCCCAGGCCTCACCGGCCCACCATCACCAAGGAGGCGATTGCCATGCAATCTGCGCAAAGCGGCACCCAGCGCCCCGGCGGAGACTCCCTCTTTTCCTGGCTTTTCCGGTTGATCAAGGGCGTGGTCATCGGCACAGGCTTCATCATTCCCGGGGTCAGCGGCGGCGTGTTCGCCGCCATCTTCGGCGTCTACGAGCCCATGATCCGCTTCTTCGCCAACATCCGCAAAAACTTCCTGAAGAACATGTTCTTCTTTCTGCCCATCGGCATTGGCGTGCTCATCAGCATGGTGGTCTGCTCCAAGCTGCTGGGCGCGGCCTTTGAGCGCTACGAGGTGCCCTTGCTCTGGTTCTTCATCGGCTGCGTGCTGGGCACCTTGCCCATGCTCTACCAGCAGGCGGGCCGGGAAGGCCGCCAGTCCCACCACATGGCGGTTCTGATCATCACCGTCATCGCCATGTCCCTGTTCCTCCATTCCATCAAGGGCTGGCTCTCCGGCGTCACCATCCCCACGGACAGCCTCTGGGTCTGGCTCATGGCCGGGGCCCTCATGGGCCTGGGGGCCATCGTGCCGGGCCTGAGCCCCTCCAACTTCCTGCTGTACATGGGCATCTACGGCACCATGATGAACCGCATCGGCGGCATGGACTTAAGCGTCCTCATCCCCGTGGTCCTGGGCGCGCTGCTGTGCTTCCTCCTGCTCTCCAAAGCCTTTGACGCCCTCTTCGCCAAGGCTTATGGCAGCGTCTACCACTTCATCATCGGCCTGGTCATCGCCTCCACCCTCATGATCATCCCCTGGCCCGGCAAGGTCCTGGAAACCGGGGCCGTGGCCGCCTACTCCCCCGCCACCGTGCTGGTTTCCGTGGCCGCCTGCGTGGGGGGCGTCGCCTTGGGCTACTACATGGGCGTGCTGGAGAAGAAGTACAAGTAACGGGGACGGGGGGGAAAGGGGCTCTGCCCCTTGCATCCCCGCCAGGGCCTGAGGCCCTGGACCCGCGTTTGAAAACATATCCTAAAGCACCCATCT
>JARKQO010000335.1 GCA_029974855.1 Eubacteriales bacterium | reverse complement strand
GTCTTTGAGGACAGCGGCGCGGCGGTGCTCTACCTTCAGTGGCAGAACACCGGGACCCGTCCCACCAGCTTTGACTGGGCCTATGACCTGTCCCTTTCCCAGGACGGGCGGCGCTGCCGGCCCCTCCCTTTGCCCCAGGACGTGCCCAGCGACGATCCCCAGGCCCTCTTGCAGCCCGGGGATGTCCAGTTCATCAGCCAGGCCTTCTCCTTGCCCAACACCGGCGGGGACTTCCAGGTCCTTCTCCGGGAGAGCTTTGGCGGGGACTTCGGCCCCCTGCTGCTGACCTATTCCCCCACTGCCCGCCAGATCCTGGAATACACCCTTCCCCAGGGGGAATCCACCCCTTTGCCGGAACCCACGCCGGAGCTCACACTGGAGCCTGCGCCGGAGCCTACGCCGGAGCCCGAGCCCACGCCCCTTCCCCAGCCGGAGCCCACGCCCTTGCTCTCCCCCGTTACCGGGGACAGCTTCCTGCTGGAGGGGCGCATCCCCTTTGGGGTCACGGCCCGGCGGCTCATGGGCCTCATGGGCCGCATGCCGGACGACCAGCAACCGGATATGCTCACCTTCCTGGATATGGAATACGCCTCCTTCCCCTCGGACTGGACCTTCTTCCTGGATACGGACGGAAAGCTGAACGAGATGTTCCTGATGCTCCGCCTCCCCGCCTATCAGGACCCCCAAGAGCTGCTGGAGGCCTTCGACCAGGTGGACGCTTACCTGATCTCCCTGCTGGGCCCCGCTGATCTGGACCGCCAGCTGGCCTGGAAGGACCAAGTGGTCCCCCAGCCGGACCTGTCCCCGGGGGAAGCCCTTGAGCAGGGCCTCCAAGAGCTCACCTCCAACTGGTATCCCCAGGGCATGACCGTCACCCATGTGCTGGGAACCGGCGGGGACGGCCTTATCCACTTCGTGTTTTTCTACCGGTAACGGCAAGGGGGACGGGGGGCAAGGGGTTCCACCCCTTGCATCCCCGCCAGGGACTTCGTCCCTGGACCTGCCTTGGGTAAACATAGTAAAGAAAATAGGCAAGCAAAACAAAAGAGGCTGGGGCCAGCGCCCTGCCTCTCTTTGTTGCTTGTTCTTTTATGCCCTTATGCCGTTCCCTCAGAACCGCTGTCCCTCCAGGATACACCGAAGGGTCAGCCGGTTTTGTCCGCCCCGGGTACAGGTAAACAGCGTCAAATCCCATTGCTCCGAGCCGGAGATCATCCTGGGGGAATCGGCGCCCCTCACCGTGAGGATTTCCGTTACCACGTAATCGTATTCCTTCCCCTCCACGTCGATGAAGATCACCCGCCCCCCCACAGACACCCGCGTCAGGGGCCCGAAATGGTCCTTGTAGTTGTGCCCGGAGATGATCAAATCCCCCCCCGGGATACTGCCCAGGTACCGCCCCGGGGATTTCTTCAGCAGCTCCAGGGCCCCGTCCGACTGCACCGGCAGCTCCAGCCCGATCTCCGGAATGTACAGATACCCGATGTAGGTGTAGCCGTCGATGGTCAAGGTGGCCATCTCGATGGGCCCGGACTCCGCCGTTTCCGCATGGCCGGACTCGGACCCGGACCCCACCTCGTCCCGCTGGCCGCTGTCGATGGCCGAGGCCACCTGCTCCAGGGCCGCCCGGGCCTCAACCCCCGCCTGTTGCTCCTCTATCTGGTTAAAGAACAGCCATCCCAGCGCCCCCAGAGCCATCACCAGGCCCAGGGTCACGGAGAGAATGCCCAGCTTTCTCAGCATTTATGGATCGCTCCTCCTCTTCCGGGCCACCGCAAGGGCCCAGGCCCCCAGCAGGATAAACAGCAGGCCCCCGGACCCCACCGCGATGATGGGCCAGAGCAAGACGCCCGTTTGCGGCAGCTTGGGAGGGCGGGGATTGTAAGGGGGGCAGTACGGGGTGGGCGAAGGGGTTGGCGTGGGAGGAAGCATCTCCGCCTTGGGGACTACAGCTACCGCGTACTGGAGCTCCTCCCGGCCACTCTCCCGGGTGAAGCGGGGCACGGACACGATAAAGGGGGTCACGATCAGGCCCCAGGGCCCGCCGGAGGCCCGGCCAAGATACACCCCCACGTCCGGGTTCTGGAATAATGCCGCCCCATCCTTGCTGGCGGAAACCACGTACGAAGGCGAAATGCCGTGGTCCTTCACGTAGTCCACCAAGTACTCCGCAGCCCTTTTCACCTCGTCGCTGGTGGAAAACTCCAGGCTGGAGCCCAAGGTGGTGTGCGCGAACTGGCCGCTGGTCACGTAGCGGATGCCGTCCCCCTTATTCTCCACATCGCCGATCCGGTAAAGGGAAAACACGGTCCCCGTAAGGTCCGCAGCCAAGCTTACGCTATCCAGCTTGATGGAGATGCTTCTATTTCTACCGTAATCCACCTTCACGGCTTGCGCGGCGGGAGCCGCCGCCACCAGCAGCGCCGCGCAAAGGAGCAGTACGGCCCTTCTCACGCTTCTCATGTTCACGACATCCCTTCAATCGGCCCTTTCCCGATTCTCTTCTATGTCCAAAGGGCAGCGGGCGCGCCCCTTACTTTCTCTTGCGAAAAACCACCAGAACCAGCAGCAACAGCAGCAGCGGCGGCAGGGCCATCAAGGTGGCCACCACCCAGGTGTCCAGCAGCTCCGCCTCGCCCAGTACCTCCGCCGCCTCCGGGAAGATGCGCGTTCCGCGCACCAGCAGGCGGTGGGAGTTGATGCCGTAGGGGGTGCACGTTACCAGCGTAACATGGTCCTCCCCCGGGGTAATTTCCAGTGAGTCAATTTCATCGGGCTCCACCACCAGAATCTGGTCTACCTGATACACCAGCTGATTCCCAAACACATGGAGGTAGAACCGGTCGTCCATTTTCAGCTGATCCAAATTCGTCAGCAGCGAGGCGGAGGGAAGCCCGGTATGGCCCGACAGGGCGGCATGGGTGCTCTCTCCCCCCACGGGCAAGGAGGAGCCCACAATGTGGCCCACCCCCACCTGCAGCACCTCGTCGCTGGTACCGTGGTACAGGGGCAGCCGGATGTTGATCTTGGGAATGATGATGTAGCCCATCACATCGCTGTCCCCAAGGCGCAGCAGGCTCAGGTATTCCGGGTCGTTATCGTCCCCGTCCAAAAACCGGTTGGGGTTGGCCAGCAACCTTTGGTTATAGGCATGTGCCGCCTGGAGGATTTCTTCAGAGCTCTCCTGGGAGAGGTCCCCCACGGCCCTTTCATAGTTGGAAACCACTCTGCTTTGGCGAAAGGAGTTCCAGTAGTTGCTAAAGCTTGGATAGACCAGCAGGGACAGCCCTATGATAAAAACAAGCGCCAACAGTATCGTCGTAACGGTTTTGCCCTTCATCGGTATGCTCCCTGTGCCCATCATCCGCCGGGAATGGCCTGAGCCATTCCCGGCGGCTTTGTTCATTCTTCCGCCGCCCGCGGGGGTTTGCCCGGATTAGGCCTTGGTCTGCTTCTTGCGCCGCATCACCAGCAACAGCACGGCCGCGCCCATCAGCACGATACCGCCAATGGTGAACAAGGTGGTACCGATGCCGCCGGTGCCGGGGAGCTCCACGCCCTTGTTGTTCCCAATCGTGATTTTGATGATGCCGGCATCGACAGTGGCCGTCCCGCTGCTAAGGGTTGCCGTCCAGGTGGCCGTTTCAAGCCCTGTGGTAACCGTCGCGGGCAAGGTAACGCCGATGGTGATGGTGAGGGGAGTGGTCAGCAGGTTGTAGCCCAGGGGGGAGACGAGCTCGGTGAGGGTGTAGGTGCCGGCGCTCAGGCCCGCGAACTTCAGGATGCCGTCCGCGCCCGTCCAGCCTTCAGCGGCCACCGCCAGGGGGGTTTCCTGTACAGTCAGCTTGTTTTCCTTAATGTACAGGGTCGTGGGGGTCTCATACAGATGTGCGGTTCCCGCCGTAGGAGCCGTGGTGGTGTAGGTGCCTGCCAGCAGCTTGTAGTAGGTACCGCTGACGTTCGCCGTGTACACATCGCCATACACCAGCACCTTGTTCATGGCGGTGCCTTCCAGCTTGAACTTCGCGCCGGCCAGCTTGGTTGCGGGAGCGGCGGCGTCCACCTTGGTCAGCTCGATGGCGGTGGTGAAGGTCAGGGTCTTCTGGTCTGGGGTCTTACCCACCACGGTGTCGTCATCAGGCGGATTGTCATCGGTCGTGGGTGTGCCCTCTTTCCCGGGATTGTTGGAATAGATCAGATTCGCGGTGTTGGGGTTGCCCGCCTCGCCTACCACGGCTTTCTCGTTCAGAATGGCCTTGTAGGTAATCTCAATGGCATTGCCAGCCAAAGCTTTGTAATCAAGGAAATCATGGAAGATGATCCTGATATTGGTCGGGTCCCCTAATGCTGCCGGTCCCGTGATCACAACATGGTAGTCATCCGCGCCTGTGTCATCACCCTCCACGAGTGCGACCAAACCGGACCCCTTGTCCAGCTTCACCACGAGGCTGTCCGCATAGGTCAGGCCTCCGCTCAGGGTATCGGTGACGGTGTAGTAATACTGCGTCTCAAAGCCGGTCATGCTGGGAACCTTGCCGGTGATCTTGTAGTTTACCTCATCACCGACGGCGACATCATCGGCATCCTTATCCGAAGCGGGAGGCCCGGCAACCACGATGGCCTTGATGATGCCGGGGGTGTCCGCCTTCAGAGCAATGACCGCGTCGG
The DNA here is from genome assembly GCA_029974855.1 of Eubacteriales bacterium. Next base: position 5,397 of record JARKQO010000335.1, on the reverse strand, counting down.
GGTTCGTGGTGTCAATCATGACTGCGGATACCCTACCTCCGGTGGGGGCGGGGGAGGTCTGCTCGATCACATAGTAGCCGTAGGGAACGGTTGCCGACATCGTGACTGGGCCGATCGTCTCGGGCGTGATGCCAGCGGTCTTCGCGGCGGCCAGCGCGTCTTGCGCGAAGAGCTCCATCGCGGCGTTGTTGGTCCTCATGGCCTCGATCCTCGCCACCACAGCCGCATCGGTCTTGCCCGGGGTGGACAGCTCGTCAGCCGTAAGGCTGAAGTGGCTGGTGTACCAGGGCAGCATGGCTGCGGGCACGTGATAGGCGGGCGAGGTGCCCGACAGGGTCACGTCCAGGATCTTGTAGGCCTTGAAGGTCCGGCCAGCGGCAGCGGTGCCGTCCGCGGCGTTGTTGATGGTGATGGTGCCGGTAACTCCCCCCGCGAAAGCCGGGGCGGCCATCGCTAGGACCAGCAACAGGGTCAGTACCAGGCTGGTAAGTTTCTTCATGTTCATGGGGGTAATCGTCCTTTCTTCTGTTTGTTTTACTTGATTGGCTTTTGATTTTGGTTCGCGGGCGTCCGCCGCCCGTTGATAAGGCACGGGAAAGATAAGCTTATCTGCTAAGCATATTCCCCTCCTTCCCGCGTTTTTTGCCTCTGCCCGCGATGTATACGAGGCAGGCCAGCGCCAGCAGCGCCATGCCAAGCCTTGTAACCTTATTGGTTCCCCATCCGCCGGTCTTGGGGAGCAAGTAGCCCTTTTGGTTCTTCGCCACCAGCCGGTGGGCATCCCCGGGGTCCACCTGCAGCCACGCGGTTGTGAGGGACGTAACCGTCCCGGTGGGCGCCAACTGGAAGCCAAACCAGACCGTAGGCAGCTGGTACCCGTCCGGGGCCTTGGTTTCCTCTAGCCAGTAAGTGGCGGGGAACAGTTCTCCCAGCGACACTGTCCCGTCGCTGCCCGTGGTATAGGGCGTGGTGTTGATCTTCACGCCGCTCTTGACCGGAACCGTGCCGGGGATGGGCACGGCGGTCTGCCCCGGGGGCAGGGTTTCTCCGTCCGCCAGCTGGCGGTACAGGTTGAACTGCGCTCCGGCCAAAGTTGCCCCGGTGGCGTTGTCCACCTTTTTCAGCGAAAGGGGCACGGAGGTGCACTTGTTGGTCACGGTGATGGTGCCGGAGGTGACGCGGGTCTCGTTATTGCTGCTGTAGCTTACCACGAAGCCCGTGGGCACCGGGTCCTCCTCCACGTAGTAGCGGTATGGTTCCCCGCTGGCGCTGCCAACCTCCAGGTCGTTCCACTGCCAGCTCCAGCCGGAGGCGGAGGAGAGCGTTGCGGATTGCTGGAAGGAGGTATCCTTATCCCAGGAGGTATAGGTGGTGGTGCCGCCGCCGGAGGTCGGCACGGTGTAGCCTGTGATGGAAAACAGCGTGTCCGCTACCTGGTTGCCCCAGAACTCGGCAAAGCGGATGGTAACAGTGGCATCGGATTGAATGCCTGAAAGGGTATATACGGGAACGTCAAGCCATCCGCCGTAACTGTAGGTGCCGGTCCGCGCAAGGGTGCCGCCCCCGCCCGCAACCGTTACGGATACGGGAATATCCCATCTGTGGCCGTAAAAGGTGATGCTGCCGTTATGGGCGACGTTCCGGGTGCTGCCTGCCAGGGGATAAATGATTCCGTCCCCTCCATTGCCTGTGACCACGAATGTCACCGCATGGCTTGGCCCAGGCCCGCTCCCGGGAACGGTGTGGGTGGTCAGCTTCTCCCGGAACAGCTTGATGGTGACGTTGGGCATCGTACCCGTATACGCCGTGCCGTCCATGTTCTGCCAAACCTTTTCCACCTTCACGTTGCTCTTGGGAATGTTTTTGACGATGAGCTGAATGCCTGTGTCCCCGGCTCCCGGCAACGCCATCAAGTTCGCGTCCGTCAGGCCGCTGATGACTCCGGTGGCGGTGTTCAGGGTAAAGCCCAGGGCGCTGGATAGGAGATTGTATCCTGTGGGCGCCTCGGTTTCGTGGAGCCAATAGATTCCGGAAGGCAGCCGGGCCAAAGTCACCCTGCCGTTGGCGCCGGTGGTGTAAACCGTGGTGTTGACCTTCACGCCCCTCTTGGCCGGGCTCGTGCCGGGGATCACCGGATCGCCGGTGGAGCCCGTCTCATTGTACAGGTTGAACTTTGCCCCGACCACCGGGTTCCCGGTGACCACGTCGCGCTTTTCAAACACAATGTCCTTGATCACCTGCACCACAGGGTGGGGATAGGCCACGGTGCCGCTGCTGTAGGTCAATTGCGCCGAATAGTTGGAGCGGAAGCCAGCCTTGCCGGAGCTGGTGGTGTTGCCGGGATAGTCGGTATTGGCCTGGCCCGTTTGGTTATAGCCCGTTGCCGCATATTCCGTATAGGCGGTCTCTGTGGTTTTCACGTTAAAGGAGAGGGTGTACACCCATTGGAGGTCCACCGCATAGTTCGATTTAAAGGTGACCAGCACCTTACCGGTGGAGTTCCCGGGTGTCAGAGCGGTATAGGTTACCGCGTCGATGATAGTCCTCGCAGTTCCGCCATTGGCCGTCTGGCTAGAACCGATGGTCTTTGCGGTGCCCACAGCCGCCGGGGTAAAGGCGCCGGTGCTTTGCCACAGCAACTGCGTCGCCCCTGAGAGCAGGTTTACGCGCTGAATCTTGAGGTTAGGCAGCGTCGCATGCAACGCCACATATTTGCTCAGATTGTCTTCAATCGTGAAGAGATTGGTGGAGATGATTGAACCCACCGAGTTGGCAAACGCCTCGTCAAGGATGTCCGCGCCCGCCGTGTGTGTCATCATTCCGCCGTTGGCCGTCATAGCGTTCGCCACGGTCTTGTCCGCGGTTGATGGCGCGAACATGATGGTGCTGAACACGATCCCCGCATTGTTGGCCATGAAGTCATTAAACGCGTTGATTGCGGGCGTCCGGTTGAATTGGTTGTTGGTCCCCCCGTTGTCGTCAACTCCGCTGCCCTTCATGAAGAGCCTGTTTGAGCCCGAGGTGGGACGCCCGTTGGCAACCCAAGTCAGATAGTTGGCATAGGTGGCGCCGTTATTACTGCTGCTGCTGGTCCCCACATAAACGGTGGGTGCGCCGTCGGTCAAAAACACCACCAATTTCACATGGCCGTTATTGGCAATGGTACTATTGGAGCGCAGCATATCCGCCGCGGCCCACAGCCCCGCCATATAGTTTGTGCCGCTGTTCCCCCGGTAGCCCACGAGCCCTCCAGCGCTGGTATTGTTACCACGGCCAGTAGTGCTCACCGTGTAGTTCTGATTCTGTGTCCAGTTCGTCACAGTGCCGAAGTGGGTCCCGTTGGGGAAGGTCCCATTGTTACTGGGATCGTCACCGCCAAACCACACGATGGAAAGGTAATTCTGCGCATTCAGCTGCAGGAAACGCTTGATAAAGCCGGGATTGCCGCTTGTGCCGTTGAGCAGGTCTCTAACCGCTTCATCCCGCTTCAGGCCGCTGTTGGTATCATTGGCCGCGACCCTATAACTCATGCTGGTGGAGCGGTCCACGATTACCACCAGGTCGATGGGCTCACCCTTGGGAATGGCATCCAGGTACAGGCGGTAAAAATCCTCGCCCGTAATGCCGGCATCCGAGTTCGTGACGCCGTCCCCCAGCCAGTCAATCTTCTTTTCAGCGTCGAAGCTGATGGTGGGAACCCCGGCGGCAAGGGCCATGGGCATCACTTCCATCAGGCCCAGGTCCGCAAAGATCACGATATCCGAAAAGCTGTTCAGGGAGAATTCCACTTGGCTTGCGCCGCTTTCCCCCACTACGGAGTTGACCGCCTCGCCCTCCAGCAGCTCCGCACCCTCCTGGGCAAAGTGCAGCACGCTGCTGCCCTCGGCGTGGGGCTCGTCGTCAAAGGTGATCTGCACCATCACCGGGGCTTTGGGCTCAATCTCCACATCCTGTGCCACAATTTCCACATTGAACACCCGCGCAAAGTTGGGGGTGGGCAATTCGCCTTCCGGCAGGGGCAGCTGCTCCTGGAGGTAGGGCTCTTTCTGGGCGTAGGGCTCCTCCTGGACGTAGGGCTCCTCCGGTGCTTCTCCGCCCGCTGGGATTTCAGTGTCCCCTGCGCCCTGCAAAACTTCGGGCGAATCCAAGGCCCACACATCCTGCAACAGCCCCCGGGATCCTATGGTCTGGGGCGCTTGCGGCGCCTCCTGGGCAATTCCCTCCTCCGGGGATGCCAGGGCCTCCTGGTCTTCCCGCAACGCCAGCACCCTCTGAAGGTCCTGGTACCGGGCCTGGTATTCCGGCGTGCCCGGCAGGTATTCCTCCACCATCAAAGTGGCGTCCAGGGGAATCTCCGCGTCGTCGTTATAGCCTACGATGACGGTGTACCCCTCGCCCTTGTAGCGCAGGGCATAGTCATAGCCCGGCAGCAGGGGCACGGGATCCCGCAGCAGCTCATACCGCCGCCAGGCCGCTCCCAAAGAGCCATAGCCCGCGATGGTGGAATCCTGGAGCGAATAGTCGTTGGCGGCCACCCGGCCATCGCTGTCCCCCTGGATGGCGGAGAGGGATTCCTCCCCCACCTCCTGAAGGATGCCCATATGGTCAGCCATGCCATCCTCATTCTGGTCGAAGAAGATCAGGTCCCCGGCCTGGGGGGCATAGCCGGAAGCCGCCCGGTACAGGGCCAGCTCCTCCAGCTGGGTGGCAAAGCCCTGGGTATCCCCGGAGGCGGGCAGCGCCTGGGGCGGGATCTGGGCATAGTACAGGCAGAAGGCCGCGAACATGGCGTCCCACTCCCCGTAGGGCTCGCCGTACCACGCGCCGTAGCGGGTATAGCCCTGCCTGAGGGTTCCGTCCTCAGAAAGCTGGAAGTTCGCCGTGCTTTCCTGATAGTCCAGCTGGGAGCGGGCTACCAGAACCAGGTTCTCGGCCCAGTCGTCCCCGGACAAAGTGGGCAAGGTGGCCTCCCAGTCGGCGGCGGTTTCCAGGTCCGCCTCCGTGTTGGGGTAGCATTCCTCGGTGTGGGTATGCTCTTCCAGGCCGCAGATCAGGTTCCCTGCCTCATCGTAGCAGGCTTCGGTATGGGTGTGCTCCGTAAGGCCGCAAAGAGGGATCCTTTCGGCAGCGTAGCATTCCTCGGTGTGGGTATGCTCCTCCAAGCCGCAGATCAGGTTTCCTGCCTCATCGTAGCAGGCCTCGCTATGGGTGTGCTCCGTAAGGCCGCAGATCAGGGTCTTTTCGGCGGGTTCGGTCTCCTCAGTCTCCGGCTCCTGGTAGCATTCCTCGGTGTGAACATGCTCCTCCAAGCCGCAGATCAGGTTCCCTGCCTCATCGTAGCAGGCCTCGGTATGGGTGTGCTCCGCAAGGCCGCAGATCAGGGTCTTTTCGGCGGGT
>JARKQO010000287.1 GCA_029974855.1 Eubacteriales bacterium | reverse complement strand
AATCCAGCACCATCAGCGTGTTTTCTTTTTTGACGTATAGCTGATTTTGCATCCACGCCATGGGCGCGTCCCCCCCGCAGGCGATTCATTCGCCATGCGCCCATCATATCACAGACGGTTCGCTCACGCAATATAAATTTCAACGAGCAAGTTATAATTGCTGATATAATTCTGATTAAATTGGCAATCTTAAAATATGCCTAAAATATAGCTAAAAATATAGCATAAAACTATAAATATTTTTCAAAAACCTCTTGCCCGTCCTTCTGGCTCATGATAATATAATTTCAGGTTGAAATATATAAGTTGACGGCAAGGGTAGCCGGCCTTGGGGCCGGAACCACTGTCGCAAGGCCCGGACCGAAAGACCTCTTCGCTAAAACGCCGATTTCCTTCGTTCCCGGGCAAAGCGCCCTTTTGCCGGGGACCCTGCCGGATATCGCGCGCGGTCGCGCGTATGTATATCAACAAATCTGAAGGAGGTCATATCTCATGAAAAAACTGCTCGCGCTTCTTCTGGTGGCTTTGCTGGCGGTGGCTCCCCTCACGGTTCTGGCCGAGGGAGTAACGCTCACCATGGGTTCCTGGCGCAACACCGACGCCGCCATGGTGGAGGCGCTGCTGGCCAAGTACAAGGAACAGACCGGCGTCACCATCGTATTCGAGCCCACCCAGTCCGCCCAATATAACTCGGTGCTTCGCCTCCAGCTGGATTCCGGCACCGGCCCGGACCTCTACTATTCCCGTTCCTACGCCACGGGCGAGGAGCTCTACACCGCCGGCTTCTCCATGGATTGCTCGGACATCCCGGGCGTGAAGGAAAACTTCGCCGCCACCAGCCTGGAGCCCTGGACCGCCGCGGATGGAAAGGTCTTTGCGGTGCCCTTCGCGGCAGTTTCCCAGCCCATTTACTACAATAAGGAAATCTTCGCCGCCAACGGCATCACCGAGCTTCCCAAAACCTGGGAAGAGTTCATCGCCGTATGCCAGACGCTGAAGGACAACGGCGTGACAGTATTCGCCAACGGCATCGCCTCCAACTGGGACATCCTGGAGTGCGTGCTCCTGGGCATGATCCCCAACTACATTGACGCCCAGGGCCGGGTTGCCTATGAGAGCGGCGAAAAGAAATTCAACGATCCCCAGTTCCTGGAGATCCTGGAGGATTTCGCCCAGCTGGTTCCCTTCCTGCCCGAGGGCTTTGCCTCCATCGACAACGACAACGCCAACATCTTCTTTGGCATGGGCAATGCCGCCATGCTGATTGACGGCTCCTGGAGCTGCGGCCCCCTCAACGACGAGTACGAGATCGATTGGAGCACCATGGCCTTCCCCGCGCCCGAAGGCAAGACCCCCGGCGTGTGCTTCCACCCCGACATGGGCATTGCCGGCAACAACGCCACCAAGCATCCCGAGGAAGTGGCGGCCTTCCTGACCTGGCTGGCCACCCCCGAGGGCGCCCAGACCACCGCCGACTACCTGCCCGCCGGCTTCTTCCCGATGATCAACGCCCCCATCACCTTCCAGAATACCCGCGTCACCGACATCCTGGCCCTCAACCAGGGCAAGACCTTGGACGCCCGCTTCATCTGGCCCAAAATGATGGACTACTACACCCCCATGGTGGAGCAGCTTAACGCCATCTGCCGGGGCGAGACCACCCCCCAGGCCGCCGCCGACGCCTTGGCCGCGCTGCAAAAGTAAGCGTTCTCCAGGTTTCCGCTCCATCCCCCGGGGGAGCTTTCCCCCGGGGGCGGCCGGAAACGCAAAGCGGCGGGTTGGGAAAACCGCGCCTTTGCCCGCCGATGCACTCGTACCCAACCCGGCGGCATACGTAAGGGAGGAAAAACCGATGCGCGTGAAGACAAGGCTGCCTTCCCACCGGGGAGGCGGCAGCATCAATCCCAGCGGAGGGTACTGGATGCGCTACGTCCTGCCCGCGCTCTTGGTATATATGGTTTTTATGGCCTACCCGCTGGTGGATTCCGTGCGCCTCTCGCTCTATTCGGGCACCACCGGCGCACGGGAATTCGTGGGCTTTGCCAACTACGTGAGGCTGTTCACCGATTCCGTGGTGTCGGTGAGGTTCTGGAACGCCTTTCAAAACACGTGGGTGTTCTTTGCCTTCCACATGTTTCTGCAAAACGTGCTGGGCATCCTGTTCGCGGCGGTGCTGACCAACCGTACCATGCGGGGCAGGCAGTTTTACCAGACGGTGATTTTCATTCCCTGTACCATCGCCGTGCTGGTCACCGGCTACCTCTTCAAGCTGATGCTGAACCCCATCTGGTCCGGGCCGACGCTCAAAGCGATGGGGCTGGGCTTCCTGGCCCGCGCCTGGCTGGGGGACACCGCCACGGCGCTGCCGGTGGTGTCCCTGGTGTCGGTGTGGCAGTGGGTGGGCATCCCCACCATGATGTTCGTAGCCGGCTTCCAGGGGATTTCGGACGATCTGATCGAGGCCGCGTCCATCGAGGGCGCCAACGGCTGGCAGCAGTTCCTCAAGATCAAGCTGCCGCTGATTTTGCCTGTGGTGGGCATGATCGCGATTTTGACCTTCGTTTCCAACTTCAACGCCTTTGACGCGGTCTACTCCATGGAGACGGCGGACGGCGCGCCAAGCTATACCACGGATTTGATCGGCACGCTCTTTTACCGCTACGGCGTGGCCGGGCAGCATCCCGTGGGCATCCCCGAGCCCGGCGTAGGCGCGGCGATTTCCACCACGGTGTTCATCATGCTGCTTTTGGGCGTTATCCCCACCCTCAAGCTGACCCAGGGGAGGGAATAAGGGTGAAAAAGAATGGCAAGTACCGGTCCATGCGCATTGCGAACCTTCACATTCCCTCGCACATCCTGCTGATCCTGTGGTCCTTTGTGGCGATGTTCCCGGTGTGGATCCTCATCATCAACACGCTGAAAACCAAAAAGGACATCTACGGCAACCCCTTTGGCATCCCCTCTACCTGGACCCTGGAGAATTACCGCTCCATCATCGCGGACAGCAACTTTTTCAATTACTTCCGCAACAGCTTCCTGGTGGTGGTGGTGTCCCTGGCGCTGATCCTCCTGCTGGGGTCCCTGTGCGCCTACGCCCTGGCCCATTGGCGGAGCAAGGCTTCCGGCGCGGTCTACTTTATTATCATCATCGGAATGATGCTGCCCATCAAGATCGCCACCATCCGCCTTTTGGAGATGATGAAGGTATTGGGCCTGCTCAACTCCCTTTGGAGCCTGTTTCCGGTGTATATCGCCATGGGCCTTCCCACGTCGGTCTTTATCCTGACCTCGTTCATACGCGGGCTGCCCAGCGAGCTCTATGAGGCGGGCTACATGGACGGGGCGAACCGGTTCAAGATCTACTGGAAAATCGTCATGCCCTTGATTCGCCCGGCCCTGGCCACGGTGGCCATCTACAACCTGGTTCCCATTTGGAACGATCTGTGGTTCCCGCTGATCTTCATCAACGCGGAGAGCCAGAAAACCGTCCTTCTGGCCGTGACCAAGCTTCAGGGGCAATACACCACCGACTGGCCCAAGCTGCTGGCGATCCTGTCGCTGTCCGCCCTGCCGGTCATTACCCTGTACCTCACCATGTCCAAGCAGTTCATCAAGGGCCTCACAGCCGGGGCGGTGAAGGGCTAGCCCCAAGGCCGCCCCGCCCGCCGGTTGGCTCCCGCTTTGTCCCTGTTTTTTGTTGTCAGCCCATGGCGCTCAGATGCCCTTCTCCTCCAAATATGCCTTGGTCTTTTCGATCAGCTGGGGATACCGCCCATAGGGCGGCAGCGCCGGCGCGAACACGCAGTACAAATACATCACCTGGTCCGACAGGTTCCGGCATTCGTGGGACTCCCCCCGCTGGGCCCGCACCACGGTGTTGGCCTTCACCGGATAGGCCACGCCGTCGATCACCACTTCGCCATCCGCCGGGAACAGGATGTACTCATCGCAGTCCGCGTGCACATGGGCTTCGGAAATGCCGTGGGGCGGCAGACGGCAGGAGACGATGGTCACATCGCCCCCCGTGGTCTGCGGGGAAAAGGGCAGCCGGATCTCCCGCTGCTCCAGAGCAGGGTCCCCGAACTTTTCACAGGGCAAGGTATAGAGCTCCACCATCTGCATAGGTTGCCCTCCTATCGGTCGCAGGCGGCCACCCGGGTCGCAAACGCCTCGTAATCCGCCCGCCCGTCCAGCACGGTCAGGGTAAAGCCCGTGTCAATTCTTTCAAAAGGCGCGATTTTTTTGATGTTGCCGTGTTCCCGCTCGTACCCGCGCCCGGCCGCGTGGTTGTTGGAGGGGAACATGCCCATCACATAATCGCCGGACATCATGCTCTTCCATTGCACCATGTATTCCATGGTGCTGTGGTCAAAGGCCATTTCCAGCCCAAGGTCCAGC
>JARKQO010000281.1 GCA_029974855.1 Eubacteriales bacterium | reverse complement strand
CCAACCCCCGGGTGAGGGCGGGGGAGAAGAGAGCGGGGGCTTTTTCCTGCCGGGCCTTTTCCAGGCGGCGGGCCCCATAGCCCGCCAGGTAGAAGGCATACAGCAGCCACAGCACCACAAAGCTCTGCCAGTAGGTGTCGTTGATACGGCCTCCCCCCAAAAACACCCCGGAGTACAAAGGGGGAACCAGCTGGGTGCAGAACAGGCAGAGCCCCCCAAGGAGCCACAGCCAGGGATGGGCAAAGGCAACGGAACTGGCCTTGGCGGCGGCATAGAAGAAGGGAAGGACCAGCAGTGTCACCCCGATCAAGGGCAAAGACACATAGCCCCCCGCCAGGGCCGTGCCGTAGTACAGGGCCTGGGCCACGGCCTTCACCGGGGAAACAGAGCTGCCGATCACCGCCGCCCGGACCGTGTTGCCGGGCGCAGCCATGCTGTACAAAAAGCAGCCCAGGAAGATGACTGTCAGCAAAGCCAGAAGGGGCGCTTTGGGATTTTTCTTGAAGAATGCCCAGGCGGTGAGGCCCATGTACAGGCACAAGCCGAACAGGCCGCCCCCGTAGCTGCCGCCGCCCAGCAGCACCATCACCAGCGCTAAGGCCGCCAAAAGCCAGGCCTGCTTCCCCCGGCTCTGGGTTCGGTGCAGCTTCACCAACAGCCCCAGGCTCAGGGCCAGCAGGGAGTAGATGAAGGTGTTGCCCACCCCGCCGTTGAACCAGAAAAAGGCCTCGTCCGCGTCGGGCATGAACTGCACCAGCAGCGTCAGCGTGAGGCTGATCAGGATCACCAAAGAGGACCCCCTGATGCCCAGCAGGTCCCCAAAGAGGGCTTTCAGCAAAAACCCGAAGCACAGCAAAAAGGCCGTCAGCAAAAAGAACGTGGTGAGGAAGTACAGGCTTTCGGAGAAGATGCCGGGCTGGACGCTGCTAAAAAGGGTGCCGGTATAGGTGCCCTGCCAGGTGGCCCGGATTTCTTGGGCGCTCTGCAAAGCCGCTTGCAGCGTGGCCGGAAGGCTGCGGGTCTGCCGCCAGGTGGCGTGGACCTGGGCGGAGAAGCCAAAATCGTCGTAGTAGGGGTGATTGTACAGGGACAGCGCGTACAAAGGCAGCGTACCGGCCGCCAGCAGCAAAGCGCACAGCCAGGCCAGCAGCCTGAGGGACAGGCCCGACCTTGGAACCGCAAGAGAGGTCCGCATGGTGGCTCACGCTCCTTTGCTGTGGGGTGGGGATACCTGGGGCCGCCAAGACTACAGTATAGCATTTTTTGATGAGAATTGCCATAGTTGATGATTTTTGGGCGGGGCAGGGGGCGAGTTTTGGGGGACTTTCGGCAGAGTTTTCCTTGACAAGCTTCCCGTGATCCGCTACAATACTAAAGCGCGCGAGCGAGAGAAGCGCGGAGTGTATGTGCCCGTAGCTCAGCTGGATAGAGTGTCAGACTCCGACTCTGAAGGTCGCTGGTTCGAACCCAGTCGGGCATACCACCAAATCCCCTTGATCCGTAATGGGTTGAGGGGATTTTCGTTTTGGGTGGCGCTAAGGCCGGCTCTTGCGGCGATGCGGCCCCGGGCCAACGATTGAAAGAAGCCCCGGCATGTGCTATGATAAAACCAACGCAAAACCCAATACAAATATCACCACAAAACCAAACCCTTACCAACCCTTTCCCTCATCCCCGGCCAGGACCCAAAAGGGAGGCCCTCCCATGCATTGTATGAAAAAATCCTCCATGCTGGCCCTTTTCCTTGCGCGGCTGACGCTGCTGGCCCTGATGCCCCTGCCCGCCTGGGCCGGTTCCCTCCGGGAGTCCTTGGCAAAGCTGTCCAACAGCGAGCTCTTGGAGCTGCAGCAAGCCCTCCAGGAGGAAATGGAAAGCCGGGGGCTTGTCCCCTCCCAGCAGGAGGCGGTGCGCACCACCAGGTCCCTGGGGGAGGTGCTGGTATGGATTCCCAAGTCAGGCAGCAAATACCACGACACCGCCACCTGCAGCAACATGAAGAATCCCTCCCAGGTCAGCCTGGACGTGGCCAAGGAGCTGGGCTTTACCCCTTGCAAAAAATGCGCCCCCCAACAGTAGGAGGAGCGCAGTTTTGTCCATCAAAAGGGGCGCGGCCTGCGGGCCGTTCAGCTCGCCAAAGATCATCGCTGCTATCCGTGAACCGACAGAGCGGCTAAAGAATTTGACCACGGATCATAAGTCGAACAGATCGCTGTGTGTACCGGTCCGGGTTAGCGTCAGCGTCAAAACGTCATCATCCACCAGATAAATCAGCAGCCAATCCGGCTGGATATGGCATTCCCGAAAGCCCCGATACTCTCCGCCCAGGGAGTGATCCCTGTATTTCTCCGGAAGCGTCCTCCGATGGGCCAGATCGTCAATGACTGCCTCCAGCAAAGAAACATCATAACCGCGCTTCACGATCGTTTTGTAGTCCTTTTTGAATCTGCCGGTCAGCTTTATCAGTAGCATATCAGGAATTTAGCTCCTCCATCACTTCTTTTGCGCTGGTATAGCTTTTTCCTGTTTTGCTGATTTCTCTCGCTTCCTCCATTGCCGCCAGCGTGTGGGCATTGAACTTTGGAAGCTTCACCTCGAAGGGCAGTCCACCGGTCAACAGTACCTGATGCAGAAAAATGTTAACAGCTTCCGCTGTAGACATACCCAGTTTTCCAAGCGTTGCTTCCACCCCTGCTTTTAGCGCGGGTTCCAGACGAATATGGACGATATCTGTCTTTGCCATGCAAACCACCCCCTTCTTCAGTATATGTATTGTATCACGTTTTATGCACAATTGCAATACGATCCAGATATCTCCTTCGGCTTTCCTACACGCAAGGAGCCATATTGATACGACAGGACGATTCTATGCGTTCATGACGACACGGTTTCGCCCAGTCTCTCATCATCCCCCGACACCCCTATAACCCTATACCACCCTGGTGAGCTTGAGCTTTTTGGGAACATTCTCCTGGTGCAGCTTCCTCCAGACGTGCAAAAGCCCCAGGGCGGCGAAGAAGTACGCGACGCCGAGGTCCTGGAAGGATATGCGCAGGAATCCGGAGAGGCCCTCCGGGTCGCTGAGCACCGCCTTCACGATGGTGAGGGTGTCCGCCACGGTGACGGCTTCTTTGGGCACGCCCCACTCCTGCTGCAATTCCCCGGTATGAATGCCATATCCCAATTGGGCCACCGCCCCCGCGAAGTTGGCCGCAGGCACCAATAGCAAGGTCAGGATGATCACCAGCGCAAGCCGTCCCCTGCCCTCTTTGCCGCCCAAAAGCCTGTGCCCAAGGCCTGCGCCCAAAGCGATGAGCACGGCGGCCATGGACGCCATGTAGCCAAGGACGTAGAGAATGATCCAGGGGATGCTGCCCACAACGCCCCCCAGTAGCGCGCCTACCGGAGCCAGCAGGCTGGAGCGCTTTTCCGGGGCCGCCTTCCGCTGCTCCTGCCGGTGGCTTTCCTCCAGGGCCTGGAGGCCGTCCGCGCAGCGGGGGTGTACCAGCAGGGGGCAATGGTTCAGTACGAACAGCTGGCCGGCCTGGTCCCCCAGGGCTTCCCCGCATTGGCCGCAATGGGCCGCGCCGGCAAAGCCCGCCTCCCTGAGCCTGGGCAGCTCCACGTCCACATATTCCCGGAGCTTGCCCATGGTGCCGGGATTGTCGTGGAATTGCGCCATCAGGTAGGGGCCGTTTACTTCGTATTTTTCGATGCGGTAGAACGCGGCGGGCTGTTGCAGCAGCCCGTGGATATCCACTTCCTCACGCTCCGCGCCCGGCTTGAGCATGCACAGGTTGACCACCAGCAGCTTGTATCCCACGCCTTCGCTCATAGCCACGGGAAACCCGTGTATAACCCCGCATAGCTTGCCATCCGCCGGCTTCATGTTCCATTCTTTGCCCAGTTTTCTCAAGCCCGGTCCGTACATGGAAATTCCCCTTTTCGGCCCCCGGCTTGCCAGGCCAAGGGAAAAATGCTTATTCTTTCTATAGAATAAAGCCTAAGAAGCCATCAGTTCAATGACAATGATTGGCAACGGCCACAAAAATGCCCCGCCAACCCTAAAGCCGGTGGGACAAGATTCTTGATGGCTCCCTTTTGGCCGCGTGAAACGCGGCCAATGAGCGGGTCCAGGGCGACAGCCCTGGTGGGGTCCAGGGGTGAAACCCCTGGTTATCGTCCCCCCCCGGATTACCGTCCCCCCTTGTCGTAGGGGATGCCCTCGGCCTTGGGGGCCCGGCTGCGCTTGCTGGTGAGAATCAGCAGGATCATGGTGACGATGTAGGGGAGCATCAGGTAGATGTACTCGCTGGATTTGACGTTGGTAAACTTGGGCAGAAAGGGGATGGAGCCGGCGTAGGAGCCCACGATCTTGAACAGGGCGAAGAACAGGGACGCGCCCAGGATGTTCAGGGGCTTCCAGTTGCCAAAGATCATCACGGCCAGGGCCAAAAAGCCGTAGCCCGCCACAGTGCTTTGGTAGCCGCTGCCAGCGGCCAGGGAGTAGGCCAGGCCGCCGATGCCGCCCAAAAAGCCGGAGATGGCCACGCCCAGGTAGCGCATCCTGTACACGTTGATGCCCACGCTGTCCGCCGCCTGGGGATGCTCGCCGCAGGCCCGCAGCCGCAGGCCCGTCTTGGTCTTGTAGAGCAAAATCACAGCCACAACCAGCAACAGGATGGCGATGGGGGTGGTGAGGAACAGGGATTTGAAGATCAGCCGGGAGAAGAAATCCTGCCCGGTGGCCATCCCCAGGCTTTCCTGGGTGATGCGGACCCAGCTGGGGATCAAAATGGTGGTCTGGCCCTGGCCCTGGATGGCCCAGGTCACCACAATGGCCACGGCGGGGGCCAGCATGTTCAGGGCGGTGCCGCCGATGGTCTGGTCCGCCTTCAGCTTGATGGCCGCAAAGGCCAGCAGCATGCTGAACAGCACCCCTGTCAGCGCCGCGATCAAAATCGCCAGAAAGGCCAGCAGCTGGGGATGCATGCCGGCCAGGCCCGCCTTTTCCATGAGGCTTAAGAACAGGCAGCTGGTCAGCGCGCCCACCAGCATGATGCCCTCCAGGGCGATGTTGATGACGCCGCTGCGTTCGGAAAACATGCCTCCCAGAGCCACCAGCAGCAGGGGGATGGCAAAGAGGATGGTCCCGCTCAAGATATCGGCCAGTATGTTCATTGGGCAGCCTCCTCTGTTTCAGACGCCGCGTCCTGGGCCAGGGCGGAAGGGTCCGGCTGGCCGGACAGCTCCTGGTTGGAGTTTTCCCTTTGCCTTCGGATGAACAGCTTGCCGATCCAGCCCCGCATCAGCATGGCGAAGGCGCTGAGGTAGATGATGGCGGCGATGATGATGTCGATGATTTCCTTGGCGTACTCCGGCTGCAAGGCGTCGCCGCCCACCTGGATGTAGCTGATGAACAGCGCGCTGAAGATGGTGCCGATGGGGTTGCTGCCCGCCAGCAAAGCCACGGGGATGCCGTTGAAGCCCATGGTGAGCAGGGCCTTCACCAAGGTGAACTGGGCCGTGCCGCTGAGGAAGTACAATCCGCCGCCGATGCCGGCCAGGCCCCCGGCGATGGTCATGGAATAGATGATGCTGCGCTTGGCGTTGATCCCGGCGTAATCGCTGGCGTGGCGGTTGTAGCCGCAGGCCTTCAGCTCGTAGCCGAAGGTGGTGCGGTTCATCACCACCCAGACGATGAGGGCGATGCCGATGGCGATAAACACCGCGATGTTCATGTACTGGGAGTTCATGAGCTTATCCAGGCCCGCCCTGGGGATGATGGCGTTGGGATTGTATTCCATAAAGGGCGCGCCGATCAAGGACACGGTGCGCTCCTTGTTGGTGGCCCCCCAGGCGTTGGCCAGCATCAGGGGCATGTTGTTGATGGAGAGGTTCACCGCGAACAGGGAGATCCAGTTGAACATGATGGAGGTGATGACCTCGTTGACGTTGAACAGGGCCTTGCAGATGCCGGGGATGGAGCCCAGCAGCGCGCCCCCCGCCATGGCCAGCAGCAGCGCCGCCCACCAGGGAAACCTCCACTGGATCACCCCCACCAACGCGAAGAAAGCGCCCAAAGTGTACTGGCCGGTGGCCCCGATGTTGAACAGGCCCGTTTTGAAGGCGAAGGCCACGGAAAGGCCCGTCAGCAGCAGCGGGGCGCTCTGGTACATCACCTTGCCCAGCTTATCCAAATTGGCAATGCCGGTGGTGAGGATTTTGTTGAGCCCGTACATGGCGTTGGCGGGATTGAACAGGATGAGCAGCAAAAACCCAAAGACCAATCCGCCCAAAATGGAGAGCAAGGACGCGGAGCTGTTGATGAGGCCCTGCTTGTTGTTTTTGCGGCCTGGGGCTTTCACGCTGAGGTCACCTCCTCGGGAAGCACATGGGATTGACGGCTGGCGCCGGACATGTACAGGCCCAGCTCCTGGGCGGTGGCGCTGGCGGCCTCCACCTCGGCCACGATGTCACCCTCGTACATCACCAAAATCCGGTCGCTGACATTCATGACCTCGTCCAGCTCCAGGCTCACCAGCAGCACCGCCTTGCCGCTGTCCCGGGCGGCGATGATCTGCTTGTGGATGTACTCGATGGCCCCTACGTCCAGGCCCCGGGTGGGCTGCACCGCGATCAGGACCTCCGGGGCCAGGCTCAGCTCCCGGGCCACGATGGCCTTTTGCTGGTTGCCCCCGCTCATGCTGCGGGCCACGGTGGAGGCCCCCTGGCCGGAACGGATGTCGAACTGCCGGGTCAGGGCGTCCGCGTGCTGGAACATCGCGTCGAACCGGATAAAGCCCCGGCGCTGGAACTGGGGGTGATAGTAGCTCTTGAGGATTAGGTTTTCCGCCAAGGTATAATCCAGCACCAGGCCGTGCTTGTGCCTGTCCTCGGGGATGTGGCTCATGCCATGGTCGTTGCGGGCGCGGATGCTTAAGTGGGTGATGTTATGCTCCCCCAAAAAGACCGCGCCAGACTCCGGCTTCACCAGCCCCGTGAGGGCGTAGACCAGCTCGGTCTGGCCATTGCCGTCGATGCCGGCAATGCCGAGGATCTCGCCCTTGCGCACGGTGAAGGAGACGTTGTTCACCTTCTTTTTGGCGTGGCGCTTGTGGCCCACGGTGAGGTTCTGAACCCGCAGGGCCGCGGCCCCTGGGGTGCTGGAGCCCTTTTCCACGGCGAAGCTCACCTTGCGGCCCACCATCATCTCCGCCAGCTGGTCCTTGGTGGTGTCCGCCACCTGGACGGTGCCGATGCACTTGCCCTTGCGCAGCACCGTGCAGCGGTCCGCCACCGCCATGATCTCGTTGAGCTTGTGGGTGATGAACAAAATGGACTTGCCCTCCCGGGCAAAGCCCCGCATGGTATTCATCAGCTCCTCGATCTCCTGGGGGGTGAGCACCGCTGTGGGCTCGTCAAAAATCAGGATTTCGTTCTCCCGGAAGAGCATCTTCAGGATCTCGGTGCGCTGCTGCATGCCCACGCTGATATTTTCAATCAGGGCGTCCGGGTCCACGGGCAGCCCGTATTGCTTGCTTAATGCCAATACCCGCTCCTTGGCCTCCTGCTTTTGAAGGAAGCCGTTTTTGGTCTGCTCCGCCCCCAGAATGATGTTCTCCAGCACGGAAAACACCTCCACCAGCTTGAAATGCTGGTGCACCATGCCGATGCGCAGGCGGTTGGCGTCGTTGGGATCGTGGATGGCCACGACCTCCCCGTCCTTCTTGATGACCCCCGCGTCGGGCTGGTACAGGCCAAACAGCACGCTCATCAGCGTGCTCTTGCCGGCCCCGTTTTCCCCCAGCAGGGCGTGAATCTCGCCCTTTTTCAGCTGGAGGGTGATGTCGTCGTTGGCCACGATGCCGGGGAAAATTTTGGTGATGCCAAGCATCTCAATGATGTATTCGCTCATTCATGCTTGCCCCTTCTGTCCCGGATAGGCTTGCGCAAGCCGGAAGGAAGGAAAGGCCGGGCCCGCGCCCGGCCTTTCCAAAAAAGGCATAGGGAGGAATTACTCCTGGTAGTCCACGGTCACGTTGGTGACGGCGGGAGCCGCGTCGGTGGCGGCGGAGATGGCGACCTCGCCGCTCAAAACCTTCTCAAACAGGGCGTTGTACTCGTCCACGGTGAAGGTGTTCAGCCTCCAGGAGCCCTCGGCGGTGGGCAGGCCCACGCACTTGTCCTTCGCCCCAAGGGTGGCCACGGTGCCGCCCAGCTCGCCCCAGGTGCCGCCGTTGGCGTACAGGGAGGTCAGGGCCAGAACCACGGAGTTCTTCAGGTCCTTCATGGCGGAGGTGATGATGCGCTCGCTGACATAGTACTGGTCCACGTCCACGCCGATAACCTTGGTGTCCGCCTCGTCGGCAGCCGCCAAAGCGCTCAGGTAGATGCCGCCGCCGCAGGCAAACACGACCTCGGTGCCTTCGGTGGCCCAGCCGCTCATCTTGGTCTTGATATCATCGGTGGGGCCGAAGCCGCCGCAATACCAGTACTTGATTTCCACGTCGGAGATGCCCATTTCCTTGGCGGCCAGATCGGCGCCCTGGACGAAGCCATAGCCATAGCGGACCACGGCGGGAACCGCCATGCCGCCCAGGAAGCCCAGCTTCTTGTAGCCGTCCTTCACGGCCGCGTAGCCCGCGAAGAAGCCGCTCTGCTCTTCCTGATACAGGATGGAGTAGGTGTTGGCGAGGCCTTCCTCGGAGGGAGCGGTATCCAGCAGCAGCAGCTGCACTTCGGGATACTGCTTGGCGATGGCGGTGGCGGAAGCGGCGAACAGGTAGCCAGGCAGCACGATGGCCTTGGCGCCCTTGTCGATGGCGGCCTTCATGGCCTCTTCACGGGCAGCGTCGCTGTCCTCGGAGGGACGGTAGTAGGCGTGGGTGAGGCTGTTGGCCTCGGCGTAGGCCACAACGCCTTCCCAGGAAGACTGGTTGAAGCTTTGGTCATCGATGTTGCCAACGTCGGTCACCAGGGCGATTTCATAGGTGTTGTCGCCGGCCAACGCCAGGGAGCTGATGCCCAGGGAAAGAACCAGAACCAAAAGAAGAGCAATACCCTTTTTCATGAACGGTTTCCTCCTTGAATTGTTCGTGCATCTCTGCACGGTACGCTTGATCATGATGATTATACCAGAAAACCAAGAACAGTGAAAGTACATTTGCACAACTTCACAATCTTCCCATGGAACCGAAACCCTTTTGTAACACTTGAGATCAGGGCGGAGCCCTCCAGAAAGCCGTGGACAGGGAATAAATAATACGATATAATGGGAAACATAAACAGGACGCTGTTTGAGTAAAAGACGATTCTAATGAATCCCAAAGGAGTGGCAACCCATGGAAGCCCTGAAAGTGAAAGCACCCCTGGACCCGGAGTTCCTGCCCATGGCCAAGGAGCTGAGGCGCTTTGCCCAGGACGCCCGGGAGGCAAACGGCCCCCGGATCCTTTTGGCTGTGCGGCGCAACGGCGGCCTGGTGGAAACCCAGACCATGCGGATATTGCCGGAGGGCGTGGACGACCCCCGGAACCTTTTGATGGCGGAGCGGATGGTAAAGAGCATGCTGTGGGTGTACGGCGGCTACCAGGTGACGGTGGCGGGCAGCCGGACCCTGTATGAGGGCATCCGGGACCAGTACCGCCCCGGGGGAAAGCGGGCCTTTGACGCGGGCTTCATGGGGGACGTGTATGAGCGGCCCTTTGAGGTGCTCTATGCGGAAAGCGTCCAGGACGCGCCCCGGCGCAAGGCGGCCCCGGAGGCCCTGGGGCGGCATTTGGACGGCTGCCGCATCGGCTTTGACGCCGGGGGCAGCGACCGGAAGGTCAGCGCCGTGGTGAACGGGCAGAGCGTGTACAGCGAGGAGGTGGTGTGGTTCCCCAAGCTCCAGGCCGATCCCACCTACCATTTCCAAGGCATTGTGGAGGCCCTGAAAACCGCCGCCTCCCACATGCCCCGGGTGGACGCCATTGGGATCAGCAGCGCCGGGGTGTATGTGGCGGGCCGCACCATGAAGGCCTCGCTTTTTTTGAAGGTGCCCCGGGAGGCCTTTGACCGGGAGGTGAAGGACATCTACCTCCGGGCCGCCAGGGAAATCGGCGACGTGCCCTTGGTGGTGTGCAACGACGGGGACGTGACCGCCTTGGCCGGGGCCATGAGCCTGGGGGAAAACGGCATTCTGGGCATCGCCATGGGCACCAGCGAGGCGGGGGGCTATGTGGATACCCACGGCAACATCACCGGCTGGCTCAACGAGCTGGCCTTTGTGCCCTGCGATTTGGCCCCAGCCGCCATGGTGGACGAGTGGAGCGGGGACATGGGCTGCGGGGTGAAATACTTCTCCCAGGACGGGGTCATCAAGCTGGCTCCTCACGGGGGCATCTTTTTTACGGAGGGCATGAGCCCCGCCGAGAAGCTGAAGCGGGTCCAGGAGGAAATGGACCTGGGCAACCCCCGGGCCCGGGGGATTTTTGAGACCATCGGGGTCTACCTGGGCTATACCTTGGCCTTTTACAGCCTGTTTTACGAGATTCGCCACGTGCTGCTGATGGGCCGGGTCACCAGCGGCCAGGGGGGCGAGCTGGTGCTGGCCAAGGCCCGGGAGGTGCTGGCCGCTGAGTTTCCGGAGCTTAGCATGCAGATACACCTGCCGGATGAAAAGAGCCGCCGGGTGGGCCAGAGCGTGGCTGCGGCCAGTTTGCCCGTGGTTCAGGGGCTTTGCCCCTGAAACCCCACCAGGGGCTTTTCCGGCCCTTCGGTCGGCGCCGCCTTCACTGCCGTTTGGCCGCTGGCCTCAGGCCCCACCTCTCGCTCGCTTGCCGCTTCGCGGCAGGGCCCACTGGGCCCACGCTCGCTGGCGGTGCCCTGGACCCGCGTATTGACCCTTTTTCACGTGGTTAAGGGA
>JARKQO010000274.1 GCA_029974855.1 Eubacteriales bacterium | reverse complement strand
TCGGTATACCAGCGGGGCACGGCCTATGTGCAAATTCCCACCACCCTTTTGGCCGCCGTGGACTCCTCGGTGGGGGGCAAGACCGCCGTGAACCTGGCCTCGGGCAAGAATTTGGCGGGCACCTTCTGGCAGCCGGACATGGTCCTGTGTGACTGCGCCACCTTTGCCACCTTGCCCAGGCGGCAGATGGCCTCCGGCGCGGCGGAATGCGTGAAATACGCCATGCTGGGGGACCCGGGCCTGCTGAACACCCTCGCCCGCTACGGGCTCAACGCCCCCTGGGAGGAGATCGTTCCCCCCTGTGTCCGCTATAAGGCGGAGATCGTCGGCCTGGACGAGCGGGAGGCTGGCCCCCGCCGGTTGCTGAACCTGGGCCACACCTTGGGCCACGCGGCCGAAAAGCTCAGCGGCTACGCCCTGCCCCATGGGGAGGGCGTGGCCATGGGTATGATGATCCTCACCCGGGCTGCGGAGAAAAAGGGCATCTGCGAGGCGGGCACGGCCCGGCGCTTGCAAGACGCCCTGGAGGCCTTGGGCCTTCCCATCGCCTGGGTGGGGGCTCCGGAGGCCCTGGCCCAGGCGGCCTTGGGGGACAAGAAGCGGCAAGGGGAGGAGATCACCCTGGTGCTGCCCCGGAAGGTAGGGGAGTGCGGGCTGTATCCCATGCCCATTGCGGAGCTGTTGCCCTTGGTTCGTCTGGGTATGGAGGAGGCGCTATGAACATCCGCTGCTATCCCGGCCCCCTGCGGGGAGACATACAGGCCATCCCCTCCAAGTCAGACGCCCACCGGCTGTTGATCTGCGCAGCTTTGGCGGACAGGTCCACCACCCTCCGCCTGTCCCGCTGGCAGGGGGAGGACATCGCCGCCACCTTGCGCTGCCTCACCGCGCTGGGGGCCTGCTTTGTTCAAAAGGAGGATACCATCTCGGTCATGCCTATTACCGAGCCTTCCCCTTCCCCTATGCTGGACTGCGGGGAAAGCGGCTCCACCCTCCGGTTTTTGCTGCCTGTGGCGGCGGCCCTGGGCTGCCATGCCACGTTCCTGGGCTCCGGCAGGCTGCCCCGGCGTCCCTTGGGGCCCTTGCTCCAGGCCCTTGAGCAAAGCGGCGTCCGCGTTGCGGGGGAGGGGCTTCCCCTGACGCTAGAGGGCAGGCTGAACCCGGGGCGCTATGAGCTGCCCGGGAACGTGAGCTCCCAGTTCATCACCGGGCTGCTGCTGGCCCTTCCCCTCACAGGGGAGGGAGGCCAGATTGACCTTCTGGGGCCGCTGGAATCCGCCGGCTACGTGGACATGACCTGCGCCGCCCTGTCCCGCTTTGGGATCGGGGCCCAGGCAACCCCAAAGGGCTTTCAGGTTCCCCAGGGCCAGGGCTACCGCTCCCCGGGGGAGGTTCAGGTGGAGGGGGATTGGTCCAACGCCGCCTTTTT
>JARKQO010000272.1 GCA_029974855.1 Eubacteriales bacterium | reverse complement strand
AAGCCGTGGAGCTGGAGGTGGCCTATGTGCCCGGGGCCTACTTCTATCCCCAGGGCGGCCATGACAACACTTTGCGGCTGAATTTCAGCAACTCCACTCCGGAGCAGATCCGCAAGGGAATGGGCATCCTACAGGAGCTGTTTGCCCGCAAGCTTCGGGAGGGCTGAGGGACCTGATGACCCGCCCCCCAGCAGGATCAAGAACCATAAGGAGAGATGAGCATGCACGTTTTGGACATTCTAAAGGAGCGGGGCTTTACCGCCCAGGTGACCTTTGAGGAGGATTTGTACAAGGCCATGGAAAAGGAGCCCATGACCTTCTACGTAGGCGTGGACCCCACCGCCGACAGCCTCCACATCGGCCATTGCATTCCCATTCTGGCCTCGGCCCATCTGCAAAAGGCCGGGCACAGGCCCATCATGCTTTGCGGCGGCGGCACCGCCATGGTGGGGGACCCCAGCGGCAAGACGGACCTTCGGCAGATGTTGACCCAGGAGGCCATTGCCCAAAATGTTCTGGGGTTGCAAAAGCAGCTTTCCCTGTTTGTGGACTTCGACGGCAGCCGGGGAGCCACCACCAACAAGGCCATTTTGGTGAACAACGCCGACTGGCTGCTGAAGCTCAACTACGTGGATTTCCTGCGGGAGATCGGCGCGCTGTTCAGCGTCAACCGGATGCTCACCGCGGAGTGCTACAAGCGCCGCCTGGAAACCGGCCTCACCTTTTTGGAGTTCAACTACATGCTCATGCAGAGCTACGACTTCCTGCAGCTGTTCCGGGATTACGGCTGCCGCCTCCAGTTGGGCGGGGATGACCAGTGGAGCAACATCCTCTCCGGGGCGGATTTGATCCGCCGCAAGGAGCAGGAGGACGCTTTTGCCCTCACCTGCAAGCTGATCATGACCCACGACGGCAAGAAGATGGGCAAGACCGAGGCCGGGGCCCTGTGGCTGGACCCCGCCCGCATCAGCCCCTACGAGTTCTACCAGTACTGGCGTAACGTGGCCGACCCGGACGTGGAGCGGTTTTTGGGCCTGCTGACCTTTTTACCCATGGAGGAGGTGCGGCGGCTGGGGGCCCTGAAGGACGAGAAGATCAATGAAGCCAAGCGGGTGCTGGCCTTTGAGGCCACCAAGCTGGTCCACGGGGAGGAGGAGGCCTTGGAGGCCCAGGACGCGGCCCAGGCCCTTTTCGCCGGGGGCGGCCAGGGGGGCGGGGCGCCCACCTATGAGATCACCAAGGCTCAGCTGGCGGAGGACGGACGCATCACCACCTTGCTGGCCCTGTGCGGCCTGTGCGCCAGCCGGGGAGAGGCCCGCAAGATGGTCCAGGCGGGTGCTGTGCTGGCCGGGGAGGACAAGGTGACGGACATCGAAGCCACCCTAAGCGCGGCCCAGATCGGCCCCGAAGGTCTGCTGCTGCGCAGGGGCAAGAAGAACTACTGCCGCCTGGTGCTGAAATAACATGGACGGGTACAAGACGCTGCTGGGGCCCGGGGAAGCGGAATACACCGTGCAAAAGAGCCGCTTCCTGGGCCGGGCCGCCCCGGTCACCACCCCCGAGGCGGCCCTGGCGTTCCTGGAGGATATCCGCCAGAGGCACAAGGACGCCTCCCACCACTGCTATGCCTACATCATCGGGCAAAACGCGGGGATCATGCGCTACAGCGACGACGGGGAACCCGGCGGCACCGCCGGGATGCCCATCATCGAGGTGATGAAGGC
>JARKQO010000266.1 GCA_029974855.1 Eubacteriales bacterium | reverse complement strand
AGCAGAACGCTGTCGGGGAGATCGGCAAACAGCTCCTTGATGTCCGCAAGCCCCAGAGCGGCCAGCATGGCCTCTCTTTCGCAATCGGTGTGAGGCAGGTAATGGCCCATGGCGTTC
Organism: Eubacteriales bacterium; assembly: GCA_029974855.1. Next base: position 1,700 of record JARKQO010000266.1, on the reverse strand, counting down.
TCTCCTTACGTATGGCTTTGGGGGGCCCGGCCGGGCGCGGGGCTTACAGCCCCGCCACAAAGGCCTCGTAGGCCTCGCCGGTCATCAGCCCTTCCTTGTCCGGGATGTCCTTGATCCGGCAGAACCAAGCCTCGTAGGGAGCCTGGTTGATCTTCTCGGGAGCGTCCAGCAGCTCCTCGTTCACGGCGTCCACCAGGCCGCTGACGGGGCTGAACACATCGCTGACGGCCTTCACGCTCTCCACATCCGCCAGGGCTTCCCCCTTCACTGCCTGGTCCCCTTCCTGGGGCAGGTTCACAAACACCAGATCCCCCAGCTCGCTCTGGGCATAGTCGGTCAGGCCCACCAAAGCGGTGGTATCGTCTTCAAAGAGCACCCACTCATGGCTTTCGGAATACAGGCGGTCCTTCTTGATTTCCATGGGATTCCCTCCTTGGCTTTTTTGTTATTTTTTCCGGCTGTAAAAGGGCAAAGGCACCACCTGGGCCTCCACCGCTTTTCCACGAATGTCCACCTGGAGCTGGGTTCCCACGCTCTGGTACTCCGCCTCCACCAAGGCCATGGCCACGGGGCTCTCCAAGGTGGGGATGAAGGTGCCGCTGGTGGTGAGGCCCACCTGCCGCCCCTCCCGCAGCACCGGGTAATGCTCCCGGGCGATGCCCCGGCCTGTGATCTTCAGGCCAATGCGCGCCCGCCGGGGCTCCCCGGCGGCCAGCAGCGCAGCCTTGCCGATGAAGTCGGGCTTGTCCAGCTTCACAAAGTGCCCCAGGCCCGTTTCCAGGGGGGAGACGGTATCGTCCATCTCATGGCCGTATAGGGGCATGGCGGCCTCCATGCGCAAAGTGTCCCGGCTGCCCAGGCCGCAGAGCTGGAGGCCAAAGGGAGCGCCGGCTTCCAGCAGCGCGTCAAACAGCCTCTCCGCGTCCCCGGCCTCGGCGTACAGCTCAAAGCCGTCCTCCCCGGTATATCCGGTGCGGCTGACCAGGCAGCGGACCCCCGCCACCGGCACCTCCGGCCGGAAGCTGTAGTACTTCTGGGGAATGTCCTCCGCCGGTACCAAAGCTTCCAGCACGGCCTGGGCCTTGGGGCCCTGCAGCGCCAGCTGGCAGTACTGGTCGGAAACGTCGGTGATGACAACCTCCCCAAACTGATGGGCCCGCATATGGGCCACATCCTTATGCCGGTTGGCGGCGTTCACCACCACCCAGTAGGCTTCCTCCCCCAGGCGGTACACCAGCACGTCGTCCACCACGCCCCCCTGGGGGTTCAGCATGGGGCTGTAGCGCACCCGGCCCACAGCAAGGCTGGCAAAATCGTTGCAGAGGAGGTTTTGGAGGTTGGCCAAGGCGTCCTTGCCCGAAAACTCCACCTCCCCCATGTGGCTTACGTCAAACAGGCCCACCCCCTGGCGCACGGCCTTGTGCTCAGCGATCACCCCCGCCGGATACTGCACCGGCAGGAAATACCCGGCGAAGGGCACCATTTTCCCCCCATTCTCCACATGCTTTCCATACAGCGGCGTTTTCAGAACGGCCTGTTCCTCCACTGGAACGCCTCCTTTGCCCTGGCGGAAAAGGGATAAGGGAGGCGCGGCCACGCCCCGCCTTCCGCCGGATTCCTCCGCCAAAGGGCTTGTGTTACTTGGGCCCGCCTCCGGGGCGGGCGGCTATGCTACGGTAAAGTCTTCCAGAATCAGTATA
>JARKQO010000201.1 GCA_029974855.1 Eubacteriales bacterium | reverse complement strand
AGCGCTTGAACACGGTGGGGGTCAGTTACCCGAGCAGGCTCCGGAAGGGCAGGCGCCTTCGCCCCCCTGGCAGGGCGGCGGGCTGGCGGGTTTGCTCTTGAAGTCCGTGGCATACCAGCCGCTGCCCTTGAGCTGGAAACCGGCGGCGGAGAGGAGTTTGCTGTAGGTTTCCTGGCCACATTCAGGGCAGGTGCTCAGGGTGGGATCACTGAGCTTTTGCAGATGTTCTTTCTGAAAACCGCAGGAGGTGCAGCGATATTCGTAGATGGGCATGGTCAATCTCCAGAAGAGCCTCGCATTATAACCGAGTGCCAGGCACTGCCTGAACACTCTGTTGCGCTGCGGTAGCTGGGGGCGGGCTCCGGAAAATCAAGCCCGATTCAGATAGCCATGCCCAGGTAGAGGCGATTCAGGTCCTTGCCCCAGAACAGGGCGATGCCTCCGGCTGCAGCCAGATAGGGGCCAAAAGGAATGGGAATGTTGCGCCCATGCCTGGCCAGGACCATGAGGCTGATGCCCACCAGGGCGCCAACCAGGGAAGAAAGCAGGATGATGCTGGGCAGCAGGGTCCAGCCCATCCAGGCCCCCAGGGCCGCCAGCAGCTTGAAGTCCCCGTAACCCATGCCTTCCTTGCCGGTGGCGAGCTTGAACAGCCAATACACTGACCAGAGGGACAGGTAGCCAGCCATGGCACCCACGACGGCTTCCGGTAGAGAAGCGAAATGCCCTTCCAGATTGAAGAGCAGCCCCAGCCAGAGCAGGGGCAGGGTGAGGCTGTCAGGCAGCAGTTGGGTGTCCATGTCGATCATGGCCAGCGCCAGCAAGGTCCATAGCAGCAAAGCGGCACCGACCGCCTGCCAACCCGGGCCGAAATGCCAGGCAGCGTAACTGCTCAGCAGGGCGGCACCGAGCTCGATCAGGGGATAGCGTAACGCTATTGGAGCGTGGCAGCCCCTACATTTTCCCTGCAGAAACAGGTAACTCAGGACGGGAATGTTCTCCAGAGCCGTGATCTGATGACCGCAATGGGGGCAGCGGGATCTGGGGGTGGATAGGTTGAAGGTATCGCCCTCAGCTGCAGCTTCACCGCGCAGTTCCGCACACTGGGCCAGCCAGTCCCGCTCCATCATTTTGGGGAGGCGGTGTATGACCACGTTGAGGAAGCTGCCGACCAGGAGACCCAATAGCCCCAAGCATGGCATAAAGACCTGGAGGTCGATTGCCTGCAGCATCAAACAACGCCACCCAGCTTGAAGATGGGCAGGTACATGGCAATGACCATGC
>JARKQO010000193.1 GCA_029974855.1 Eubacteriales bacterium | reverse complement strand
CCAGCACATTCACCACCACCACGTAAAACAGCGCGAAGCGCAGGTTAAACCCCACGCTGCCCCAGAATTTGGCGTCCCGGGTGAAGATGCGCGCAAAGTGCTCCCAGCCCACAAAGGAAACCCGGCTTTTGATGCCGTCCCAGTCGGTGAAGGAATACACCACGTTCATTAAAAAGGGCAGCAAGGTGGTGTATCCCACCAGCAGCAAGGCGGGAACGGTGAAAACGGCATAGTCCAGCCCCCAGGCCAGCTTCTTTTTCCATTTTGGGGTGGAACCGGGCGCGGCGTTTTTCATGTTCCCTCTCCTCCAAAGTGCGCACGGCCGGAGGGTATCCCTCCGGCCATGCGGTGTAAGGGGTTCCCGGCGGGTCAGTTATTCCATTCCGCTTGGATGGTATCCAGCACCTGGTCGGCGGTTTTGCTGCCCACCAGGTAGGCCTGGAACTCCGCCCCCAGCAGGTCCATGGCGTGGGTGGGCCAGAAGCTGTTAACCATGCGCCGGGTGTGGGGGCCGATGAACTGCCGCCCGTCCTGGGCGATGGTGTTCACCAGCTGGAAGTCTCCCTTGGCGCAGGGGGTCACGCCGTAATCGTTGATCATCCAGGCCAGGCCGTCCTGGGAGGTGAGCACGAACTCCAGGAAGCGGATGGCTTCCTCCGCATGGGCGGAGTCCTTGTTCACCAGGTACTGCCAGGATACGTTGTTCATCAGGAAGGAATCCGCGGGATCGTCGCCGGTGGGCACGGGCAGCATGCCGATCTTGGCCTCGGGGTTGAAGCCCACGATCACATTATAGCACCAGTCGCCCATCTGGATGATGGCGGCGTTGCCGTTGGCCAGGTTATTTTCGGAGATTTCCCAGTCCATCTCCAGCTGCTTGTCCATGCCGTATTCCTTGATCAGGTCGAACATCCGGAACGCGTTCTGGAAGTTCTTCAAATCCCGGAAGGTCCGCTCGCCGCTGGCCAGCTGGGCCATGGTCACCTGGGGGTCCTCGTTTTCCGGGATGATGAAGTGGGACGCCAGGTAGGCCACTTCCCACAGATCGGCCGCCCCCAGGGCAAAGGCGGGGATTCCCTGCTCCTTCAGGGTTTTGCACGCGGCCTCCAGCTCGTCCAGGGTCTGGGGAATCTGCTCAAGGCCCGCCTTGGCGAACACGTCCTTGTTGTACAGCATGCCCATGGTTTCAAAGGCCAGCGGGATGCCCATGACCCGCCCGTTGACATAGGAGGTGGCGACGGCGCTCTCCTCGAACTTGGACAGGATGGGGTGGTCCGTGAAATCATAGCCGTATTCGGCGTAGCGGGCGGCGTTGGTGCCGGTGAGGCAGGTGAAGATATCCGGCAGCTGGCCGGAGTTGAGCTTGGAGGCCAAAGACTGCTCGTATTCGTTGGAGATGTTCTGGGCCTCGATCTTCACATGGGGGTTGAGGGCCTCATACTTGGCGATCAGCTCCTGGAACCCCTCCAGGCCGTAGGCGTTGGCGTCCATGTAGGTGATGGTGACGGGTTCGGCTCCCTCCGCGACGGCCAGGCCTCCCAGGAGGCTTGCCATCATAACCAAGGACAGGATCAGCGCGATGCTCTTTTTCATCCTTGTTCTCCCCTCTTTTCTTTCGGATTTGCACAATGGTCTGTTCAGGCGGTTCCCCGTTGCTTTTTGTACACCTCCATTTCCTTGCGTACCAATCGCACAGACTGGATAGCGTCCCGCAGCGTGCATTTTTCAATGGCGCGGCCGGATAAAAGCCGCGTATAAAAGTACCGGATTTCATGGTAATAGGGGAGGATGGTATCCACGTTCACGCCCCGGGCGGCGGCGCTTTCTTGCTGCCGGGCGGCTTGCAGCGGGTGCTCCACCTTGCCGTCCCCGTGGAATACCGACAATTGCGGCGTACCCGCGCTGCTGAAGGCCACGGTGGCCCCGGAGAAGTTGGCCCGGTAGCCCATCTGGAAGGGAAAGGGCGCGGCGTTGGCCCAGTTGCCTTCGGCCTGCACCAGCAAATCCGTCCCATAGTCGTAGGTGGCCACCACCTGCACCGGCTGCCCCCGCTGCCCCTCATAGCCCTCCACCCGCACGGCCTTGGGTTCCCCCAGCAGATACCGGATAAAATCCGCGTCGTGGATATGCAAATCCCACAGCACCGTGCCGCTTTGGGCCGGGTCCTCAAACCAGTTGTTCCAGCCCCAGGCGGGCTTGGGGCTTAGCCTGTGCATCACCAAGGATTCCAGCGGGCCGTACCGCTGCTCCCGCACCGCGCTTTCCAAAAAGAGATATTCTTCAAAAAACCGCACCACATGCCCCACCATAACGGGGGCCTGGTGCTCCCCCTGGGCTTGCAGCAGCGCGGCCTCCTCCTCCGGGGTAAGGCAAACGGGCTTTTCCAGCAGCACCGCCAGCTTTTGGGCCATGGCCTTCACCGCGTAGCGGGTATGCAGGTTGGTGGGCACGCAGATGTGCACGGCCTCCAGGCCGGGATGCTCCAGCACCCCATCCCCGTCGGCATACAAAGCCGCCTGGGGCCATTGCGCCGCGACCTCCCGCAGGGACCCCTCAACCTTATCGGCAATGGCGCAGACCGTAATGTCCATCTCCTTTGCCAGTTGGGCCAAAACCGTGCCGTGTACCTTGCCCATGCCGCCGCAGCCAATCAAACCAATTTTCATCGGACGCCTCCGTCTCTGTGACTGTGAATGAGGTCAGTATAGGGGAACCGGATAGGGGTCACAATACTATTTTTTCGGAAAACGTGCACTTTATTGCCGGGAATACAAATTTCTGCAAAGGAAATATACATTCTTCACAGCCGTTCCCTCCTCGTGTTATAGTGATAGGAAAGGGAGGGGAAGCCATGCAGATCATCCGCCGGGATATGACCATGGAGGTGGTGCGGTGCCCGGTCAGCAACTGCCTGGAGGTAACCAACCTCATCAGCGTATTCTACAGCGACTTCTCCTTTGGGTACGAATCCGTGGGGGAGTATCACGACTTCTGGGAGATCGTGTACGTGGACAAGGGCCATGTGCTGACCATCACCAACGACGACCGCTTTGAAATGCGCGCCGGGCAGATTTATGTGCACAAGCCCAACCAGTACCACCAGCACATCGCCGTGGACCGCAAGGGCGCTTCCGTGATGATTCTGGCCTTTGAGCTCAACAGCCAAGACGTGGATTTCCTTCACTGCAACAAGCGCTACCTGTCCAAGCTGCTGCGCAACGACCTGTCCCGGCTGGTGGGGCGGTCGGCCTTGGTGTACAAATCCGTTCAGGAGAGCGGCCGGTTGTGGTACCTGCGGCCCCACGCCCAGGTGGACAGCCGGAACGAACAGCTGTTTAAGAACGCGCTGGAGATGTTTCTGCTGGAGCTTTCCCTGTGGGACGGCAAAACGGACGAGGCGGCGGAACAGCCCTTGGTGCCCTCGCCCCTGGAGCCTGTGCAAACCCTGTACCAGGCGGTATGCGAATTTTTTTCCGTGCGGTTGTATATGCGGGTCACTTTGGACGAGGTGTGCCACCGCTTCGGTTACAGCAAGACGGCCCTGAGCGCCTATTTCCGCAAAAACGTGGGCGCCGGGCCCATGCAGCTTTTCAACCGCATGAAAATCGAAAAGGCCCGGGAGTTGCTGGACGGCACCCAAAAAACCGTCACGGAAATCTCCTACATTCTGGGCTTTTCGTCCCCCCAGTATTTCGCCCGGGTATTTCACAGGCATCTGGGCCTTTCGCCCCGGGAATACCTCCAGACCATCAACAAGAAGAAGTCCGTATTATACATTCCCAAATGAGCGGTCCATTGATCATGAAGGAGGCTACATCATGGATTTGTTTGAGGCCATAGGCAGAAGAAAGTCATGCAGAAGCTATACCGGGCAGCCTTTTGGCAAAGAGCGGCTGGAGGAGATCCGCCGGGCCATCCAGGGCTTTGAACCCCTTTATCCCGGTGTGGCCCCGGGGTACCGGTTTACCACAGAGGCCAAGGGGCTGTTGAAGGTGGAGGCTCCCCATTACCTGATCGTCAGCGGCCAGGGAAAGGAGGGGGAGCCGGAGGGCGCGGGCTTCCTGTATCAGCAGCTTGTGCTGTGGCTTGATACCCGGGAGATCGGCAGCGTTTGGCTTGGCAAGACAAAAGAC
>JARKQO010000186.1 GCA_029974855.1 Eubacteriales bacterium | reverse complement strand
GGACGCGGGGGAGCGGGGGGGGGGGCCTATGACGGGTGACCGGTGACATTTGCGCTAAGTAGCGTAACCGCTTACGCAAAAAGCATCGAAACAGGAAGGAACACAGCGCCGCGCCCGCGGGCAACACCGGCGGCGCAGGGCGGCGGGGGAGTACGGGGGAAAGGCCCGTGGGGCGGCGGCGGGCGGAGGTTACACGCCGCCGCCGGGCCGGGGGTCAGCCATTCAGCAGTTCCCGGGCGTTTCGAAGGATCTCGTCGGTGGTGAGGCCGTACATCCTCACCAGGTCCTCCAGCGCGCCGCTCCAGCCGTACTGGTCGCGGATGCCCACCATGCGCATGGGCACGGGGCACTTTTCGCACAGGCATTCGGCAACGGCGCTGCCCACGCCGCCAAAGATGTTGTGGTTTTCGCAGGTTACCACCCGGCCCGTCTTTCGGGCGGTGGCCACCAAGGTTTCCGCGTCCACGGGCTTGATGGCGGTCATGTTCACCACCTCCGCGCTGACCCCTTCCCGGGCAAGGATGTCCGCCGCCTCCAGGGCCCGGGGCACCATCATGCCGCTGGCCACCAGCGAGATATCCGCGCCCTGGCGCAGCACGGTGGATTTATCCAGGGCGAACCTGTGCCCCTCCGGCACTACGGGCACATCGTATTTGGGGATGTCGCCCCGGATCATGCGGATGTACACCGGCCCCACATAGGCCATGGCCTGTTCGATGGCCTGCTGCAGCTCTGAGGGGTCGGCGCATTCCACCACCCGGATGTTGGGGGTGGAGCGGATGATGGCGATGTCGTTGACGCACTGGTGGGTGGCCCCGGTGTTGGGCGTGGTGATGCCCGTGTAGCAGCCGATGAGCTTGACATTGGCCTTGGCGTAGCCGATCTGCACATAGAGCTGGTCGCAGGCCCGGTGGGACAAAAAGCACGAAAACAGCGGCACCACCGGCAGCATGCCGCTGCGCGAAAGCGCGAAGGCGAAGGAGAGGGCGGCCTGCTCGGCGATGCCCATGGTAACATACCGGTCCGGATAAGCATCCCGGAAGTCCAGCACATTGGTGGCCGTGCCGGTTTCCGCGTCCACCACCACCATATTGGGATACCGTTGGCCCATGGCAACCAGCGAATCGGCCAGGGCGCTTCGGAAGCCTTTCAGGGATACGCCGTACATCATTTTCGTGCTCATAGGCCAAGCTCCTTCATGCAGCGCTGGTATAGTTCGGCGTCCAGGTGCCCCGCGTGCCAGTGGATCGCGTCCTGCTCCATAAAGGAGATGCCCGCGCCCTTTTTGGTATCGCAGAGGATCACCCTGGGCTGCCCTGGGGCGGTGGCGGGGTCCCGGGCCAGCGCGATGGCGCGGCGCAGGGCGGCCACGTCGTGGCCGTCCACCCGCTGGGTATGCCAGCGGTAGGCCTGCCAGCGGGCTTCAAAGGGCTCCAGGTCCATGACCTGGGCGGTGGTGGAGGAGATGATGTACTTGTTGTAATCCACCAGCGCCACCAGGTTGTCCAGCTTGTACTGGGCGCAGACGGCCGCGCCCTCCCAGGTCTGCCCCTCGGTGCACTCGCCGTCGCCCAGCAGCACATACACGCGCCGGTCCGCCTGCCCTTGATGCCGGGCCGCCCAGGCGTATCCCGCCCCGTTGGACAGCCCCATCCCCAGGGAGCCGGTGAAGGCCTCCACCCCGGGCAGGCAGGGGCTGCAATGCTCCTGCAAAATGCCCCCCGCCCGGTTGAACTCGTTCCATAGCATCTCCCGGCCAAAGAAGCCGCGCCACGCCATGGCCGCGTACAGCACCGCCGAGCAGTGCCCCTTGGACATTACAAAGATATCGCGCAGCGGCCAATCCGGCTCCTGGGGACGCAGGTTCAGGAAGCAGCCGTACAGCGTGGCCATGATTTCCGCGCTGGACAGCTCGCCCCCCACATGGCTGGACTGGGTGCCGGAATAGTAGGTGATTTCGATGACATCCCGCCGCAGCTGCAGCGCCAGATCCCGGAGGTCCGCGTCTGTCATGGGGGTGTGGTAGCGGCTGATCACCGGCAAAGTGCTTTGGTTATGGTAGACGGGTCGTTCTGCTTCCATCAGGGGCTTCTCCTTTCAAGCGGAAGGGGGCTCACAGCCAGAGCGTCTTGCGCGCGGCGGCGGCGATACGTTCCGCAGTAGGCACATTAAGGGTTTCCAACTTGCGGGCATAGGGCATGGGCACCTGGGCGGTGCTCACCCGCTCAATAGGCGCGTCTAGATATCGGAACACGCGCTGCTGCAGCTCATAGGCGATTTCTCCGCCAAAGGAGCAGAAGGGCTGCGCCTCCTGGGCGATGACGCACCGCCCCGTTTTGCGGACGGAGGTGCAAAGGGTGTCCCAATCCATGGGCACAAGGGTGCGCGGGTCGATCACCTCCGCGCTGATGCCCTCGGCCTCCAGGAGCTGCGCCGCGTCGAGCGCCCGCTGCACCATGT
>JARKQO010000169.1 GCA_029974855.1 Eubacteriales bacterium | reverse complement strand
ACATGGTTAGGAAAGTGGCCGTCCGGCTCCAGAAACTGGCTGCCCTCCACCCAGGCCCCCAGGCTTTGGAGCATTTCCGCGTAAAAACCCCCCGCGCCGTTGCCCGCGTCCACCACCACATGGAGCCCCAGAAGCGGCATGGTCACCTCCGGGTTCACCCCGTCGATGATCATCCGCTTCAACTGCTCCTGGTAGGTGGGCAAAAAGGGCTGCTGACGGATGCTCCCCGGGGCGGTATCCCGGAGCGGGGGCATTTCCTGGGCCAAAGCCAGCAGCCGGTCCAGCTCGTCAAAGCGCAGGCCGCCCTCCCGGGTGAAGAACTTCATGCCGTTGAGCTTCCAGGGATGATGGCTGGCCGTGAGCATGATGGAGCCCTCCGGCGCGAAGCCCTCCGTAAGGATGGCCATATACATGGCCGGGGTGGTGCACATGCCGTAATCCACCGCCTGGGCCCCCAAGGCAGCGATGCCCTGGGCCGTGGCCGTCCGCAGCGCCGGACCAGAAACCCGGCTGTCCCGCCCCAGGGCGATGGTGACGTCTCCCAGGGCCTTGCCTTCCTTTTCCGCCACGAACCAGGCGAAGGCCATGCCCAAGGCTTTGGCCACATCCTCCGTGAAAACCGCGTCCTCCCCCACTGCCAGGCCCCGCACGTCGGAACCGCTTTTGAGCTGTTGATAATCCATACAATCTCCTTCTTTTTATCCGTCCAAGCGCGCCATGCCTTCGTCCGCCGCGGCCCGCAATAAATGGTACATGGGCTTGAGCCTGAGAAAATCCTCCGCCGCCATGCTGGCGATGTCCGGGGTATAGGCCTTGGAAAGGGGTACGTCCGTCCGCTTGATGTAGAGGGACTTGCGGGGGTAGTAGGGCCAAAGCGGCTCCGGGACCGCCGGGGGAATCTTCATTTTTGCATAGCAGTCCCCGTAGAGCAGCAGGCCCTCCTCAGGCAGGCGGCTTTCCTCCAGCGCGGTAAGAAACCGACTGGGCTTTAAGGCCATGTCCCTGCGGAGCACGTCCATAGCCGGGCGGTTGTCGCTCCAAAAGCCCAGGCCCCACCCCACCTCCTCCGGGGAGAGCTCGAACCAGTACATCACCGAGGCGTCCCGGCTTTCCCCGGCCCGGCGGAACAGCAGCCACAGATGGTCCCGGTAGGGGCTCTTGTCCTTGGAAAAGCGGGTGTCCCGGTGGAGGCGGGCCAGGCATTTGCCGGGCCTCGTCTCCATGTCGTCGGCAATCAGGCCCATGGTGGGGGCCAAAGCTTCGATAAAAGAAAAGAACGGGCCTTTGACATACTGCCGGTACACGTCCTCATGGGCCTTAAAGTACGATGTTTCATTGTGAAAACGGATATCCAAAAAGAAACGGACGGTTTCTTCCGGAAAACCCCTAAACATGGTCTCAATCCCCTCTCAAGTGCTATTATACAGGGTTTTGGACTTCAATTCAAGCCCGAAGTGGCGGAAAGAAAGAACGCCCTCCCGGGAATACAAGCCCCGGGAAGGCGGAAGAAGGCAATTGAAAACCGGCAGGCAAGCAAAAGAAACCCCCCCAAGGGTCCTTTAGTTCCCCAATTCCACGCTGATCTCCGTAAAGATCCTCAGCAGGTCCTCCACCGAACGGGCGGCCTTGTCCTCATCCGCCGCGTCCAGCACCACGCCGCCCTGGTGCATCATCACAATCCGATTGCCGTACTGGATGGCGTATTTCAGGTTGTGGGTCACCATCAAAGTGGTGATCTTCCGTTCCCGCACGATCCGATCCGTCAGCCGCATCACCATCTCACTGGACTTGGGGTCCAAGGCGGCTGTGTGCTCATCCAGAATCAGCAGCTCGATGGGGGTCATGGTGGCGATGAGCAAGGCCAGGGCCTGGCGCTGCCCGCCGCTGAGGCTGCCCACCCGCTGGTCCAAGGAATCCTCCAGCCCCAGGCTCAGCTCCGCCAGCATCTGCCGGTAGGCTTCGGCCCGGCCCCGGTTCACGCCCCGGGTGAGGCCATACCATTTGCCCTTGTTGTCCGCCAAAGCCATATTCTCCAGAATGGTCAGCTCTCCGCAGGCGCCCTTGGCGGGGTCCTGAAACACCCGGCCAATGAACCGGCTGCGCTGATACTCCGGCAGGCCGTCGATCCTGCGCTCGCCCAGGCGGATGCTTCCCCCGTCCAGGGGAAGGGAGCCGCACAGCAGGTTCAGCAGCGTGGTCTTGCCCGAACCGTTGCTGCCCACCACCGACACAAAATCGCCCTTCCTGATTCCCAGGGAAAAATCATGGAACATGGCCTTCTCGTGGACGGAGCCGGGGTTGTAGGTCTTGTCCATGTGCTCCATGCGCACCAGCATCTCCTCAGGCATGGCGCTTCTTCCCCCTTCCTCCCATGAGGCGGCCCGAGGTGAGCGCGATCACAAACAGCACGCTCATGAGCAGCTTCAGGTAATTGGCCGGCAGGCCCAGCAGCATGGCGATGGCCAGGCAGGCCTTGTAGATCACCGCGCCCAGCACCGCCCTGGTGGTATCCCGGAAAAATCTCAGGCGCTTGAACAGGTTCAGCCCGATGATCACCGAGGCCAGGCCCATCACCACCATGCCGGTACCGCTGGCCACGTTGGCGCTGCCCGCCTGCTGGGCCAGCACGCCCCCGGACAGGGCCGTGAGGCCGTTGCCCAGCATCAGGCCCAAAATCTTCATCCTGCCGGGGTTCACCGCCAGGGCGCTGGAGAACTGGGGGTTACCCCCCGCCGCCCGCAGCAGCAGGCCGGTTTTGGTGCGCAGGAACCAGTCCATCACCAGCTTCACCATCAGGGCGATCACCGCCAGCACGATCAGCACCCGGCGGGGATACAGCCCGGCGGGGAGCAGCGCCGCCAGCCCGGAATTGAAGATGGTGGGCTGGTTGTAAAAGGGCACCACGGCCCTGCCCCCGGCCACCACCAGGTTGATGGACCACAGCGCCGTCATGGTGAGAATGCCGCTGAGCAGGTCCGTGATACCCAGCTTCACATGCAACACCCCGGTGATCAGGCCCGCCAGGCAGCCGCAGACGAAGGTGATCAGCAGCGTGGCCAGGGGGTCCGCCCCGGCCAGCAGCAATGCCGCCGTGACACAGCCGCCCAAGGGAAAGCTGCCGTCCACGGTCAAATCCGGGAACGACAGCACCCGATAGGTAATGTACACCCCCATGGCCATAAGGCCATAGATAAGGCCCTCCTCCAGAATGTTCACCAGCACCAGCAAAAACGCGTTCATCGCCATCTCTCCAAAGGAGGCCCGCCCGGCGGGAAGCCGGACGGGCCCCGTTGTGGGTTATTCCTGGGCCACGTCCACGATGCCCGCCTCCTGGAAGGCCTGGGGCAGGGCAATGCCCAAAGCGGCGGCTACCTTGGAGTTGTAGCAGGGGGTTACCTCGGACACCTCCAGCACAGGAGTGGTGGCCGGGTCGGCCTCTCCCGCCAGGATGGCCTTGGCCATTTCCCCGGCCCTGCGGCCCAAGGCCACATAGTCGATGCCCTGGGCTCCCAGGCAGCCGTTCACCACCTGCTCCACCTCGGAGCCGAACACGGGGATGCCCGCCTGATCCGTCACATGGAGCACCAAGGGCAGGTTGTCCACCACGTTATTGTCGGTGAAGTTGTTCACGCAATCCACGCCCTTGGCTACCAAAGTGGACGCGGCGGCGCCCACCTCCGAGGGGCCGGTGATGCCCACGGCCTCCACGGCGAAGCCGTAGGCGGGGGCCAGCGCCTCAAACTTCGCCAAATGACTGACGGAGTTGGGCTCGCTGGTAGTATAGATGACGCCGATGGTCTTGGCCTCGGGCAAAAACGCCCGGATCATCTCCAGCTGGGCGTCGAAATTCAGCACGTCGCTGACGCCGGTGCAGTTGCCGCCGGGGGCCTCGATGCTGTCCACAATGCCAGCGGCCACAGGGTCGGACACGGCGATGAATACCACAGGAATCCCCGCGTCCCGGGCGGCGGCGTAGCTGGACATGGCCGCCGGGGTGGCGATGCCCGCCAGCATCCGGTGCCCCTGGGACACCATGGTTTTGGCCTGAAGGTCGGAAACGCTCATATCGGCGGTGGCGTTTTGGAAGTCGATAGTGTACCCCTCTCCCAGGCCCTCCACAAAGCCTTGGTAGCAGTTATCCAAGGAGGGGTGGGTGGCGAACTGGATGACGCCCACGGTGCCGTCGGCCAGGGCGGCGGGAACCAGCAGGGACAGGGTGAGAGCCAGGGTCAGAACCAGGGAAGCCAGCTTTGCGAACTTTTTCATGAAAAACATCCTTTCCATATCGTCTATTCTCAATCATCAGTGAGCAATCGTCTGTTGCCTGTCATCTTTTGCCGGCCATCCGTTGCGGTTGCCAATTTGCATCAGTTGCCCGGCGGCCGCTTTCTCAGGGGCGGGCCGGCGGAATCCAGAGAATTTCCCGCGCGGGCCACGGGCCATCGCCAACTCATCTTACGCCAACGCATCTCATGACCCATCCTTTCTGATTCTAAAAAAACTCCCGTCCCAACAATCTCTGTCGGGACAGGAGTTGAATCCTGCGGTACCACCCAATTTGCCGCTGTTGCGGCCACTCAGCCGCGCACCATCATGCGCGTTCCGGGCTAACGGCCGGATTCCGTCGGAGGCTACTCGTACCCTTTCGCTCCGCCTTCCAAAGTCCATTCACCAAGGCGTTTCCCGCCGCGATCCCACCACCCGCGACTCTCTGAAAGGAACCTTCCTGGGCTACTCGTCTTCATCCACAGTTTGCTATGAAATTACCGTTAATTATATCCGGGTGTTGGGGATGTGTCAAGTGTTTTTTTCGGGGGAAAATCGATTTGTGAAAACCAGCTTATGAGAATCTGTCCCATGGCTCGGGCAAAGAACGGGCAGGAAGCCATGCTCCCTGCCCTGAGGCGTTGTTTGTTTCCGCCGGATTACCGGCAGCATCTGCAGTTGTTGGGGAGGGTACAGGCCGGGTTTTGGATGCTGACCTGATCGTTGTTGCACAGGGAGGCCGGGGGGAAGAGCGGCAACGAGAAAAACTCGTCGCATACTTACAACTATATATGATATCCTCGCTCTCAATACTATCTGTTCTTTTACCCTTATTCCCTCCGTAGCCGCTCCACCTGCTCCTTTTCCACAAACCAAAAATCCCCGTCATGGTACAAATACATCTCCTGCCCGAGCGTTTGTTTTGTCTAGTGGGAAAGTATTACAAAACGACTAATAAAACCCCCGCCAGCCGAGCCAGCGGGGGTTACTTCCATCCAAAATCTCTCCCGTGCGGGATCAGCCCAGGGGCATCACTTCCCATCAGGCGGCTTGTCCTGCCCCGGCCCCACAGCGGCAAGCAGCGGCTGAAGAACTCCGTTCCAGACAGCGGAAAGCCCAGCGGCGCCGGCGGCAAGGGCCAAGCCCACCCAGAAGGTTTTGCCCTTGCTGCCGTCAAAGAAATCCACTCCGCCCAGGGCGGCGATCAGGTAGCTGGCCGCCGTCTGCAAAAATGTTTTGATGGCTCGGATGAGTACGTCCTTCCAGTCTACGTTTGCCATGACGATTCCTCCTTTGTTTTTACGCACCCAGGCGCTTGACTTCTTCCTCCAGGTCGCTGATCCGGTGGTTGGCCACGCAAATTTTTTCGTCCTGCACATCCGAATGCCGCTCCCGGTTAGCCATGCGCTCCTGCATGTTGTTGTATTTTTCCTGCTTCTTCTCCAGTTGCTCCACTCGGTAGGCAATCAAGCGATACCCACCAATGTTGGTCAGTACGGTGGCAGCGAAGGATACCAAGGCTACAATGATTCCATCACTCACCCGGCCTCACCCGCTTCCAGCGCCGCCAAACGGGCCTCCAGGGACTCCACACGGGCCACAAAGCGGCTACCAGCGCCTCCAAGGCTTGTCCCCCGTCCTCGGTCACAGGCCCCTCTTCGGCATCCTCCAGCTCCAAAAACTGCCGCATCATATACCCCCGTTTGCCAAGGGCCATGACGGTGCACCACTCGCCGCCAACCTCCAGCACCTCCACCATGATCCCCACCGGCACCTTAGCCAGGTAGGGGCTGCTCTTATCCGGCAACTTGCGCAGGTACACCGTGGAGCCGCTGGCTGCCACCACCAGGGCCTGTTGGGCCTCCCCCTCCTGCATCACCAATCCCTCCCCATAGTTGATCTTTTTCAGCGGCCCGGCCCACTCCCACGCGCCTCCCTTATTGGGATCTCCCAGTTTGGTATCCACCCGGATGCCGCCGTTACCGCCCACGCTGGTGCAGTGCCATATCTCCAGCGGCGATACGGACATCACCACGCCCACATGGTAGCAGTCCAACATGTCCCCGCCGGTCTGGTACTTGGGGGGCAGGGCATACCCGGCGTCCCCCGGGGCCCGGGCCTTGTAGATAGCCTCACCCGCCTCCAGGTCCCCGGGGAAGGCAACCCGCCGCAGCGCCCCAGCCATCTCGCTACGGGCGGCATAGTTGCTCCCGTGGGTCCCCGCCCACGTGCCCCCGGCCCTCCGGACAGCCCCGATGATCAGCCCGATACAGTCGCATGTGCCATCCACGCCGGAGCCGCCCAGGCGGTAGGTGGGGCTCAGGGCACGGATATCCCGGATTGCTGCCAGAAATTTATCCAGGTCTACCATCATCGTCCCTCCCCGCAATCACCAGCGCCATCGTCAGTGCCCCCAAAACAGCCCCGCCAAACAGGGCCGCAAATACCCAGCCAATGCCTACCATCCCGGCCCCTCCTCTCATTCCGCCGCCCCGGGCTCTTCCGGCTCCTCTGGCTCCTCCGACGGCAGCTCCGGGGCCGGCTCGATCGCCTCAGCAATCTCCTGGGCCTGCACAGCGGTCAACACGCCCTTGGTCACGTAATCCACTGTTTTCACCACCGTATACTCCCGGGCTAGGGTACCGTTTTTGACTCCGGAGATAAGGGCCGATTTCAACCATTCAGAGATATCAAACATAACGCTCATAACGCTTCTCCTTTCTACGCCAGCGCGGCAATGGCCGCCTGGAGCTCGTCCGATTCCCGGATGAGTGATTTTGCGTGCCCCACCTCCACCGTGCCCGCGTCCGATGAGATCGTGTTGATCTGCGGGGTGTACTTGTCCGGCTGGAGAAGGGCGGGAATGGTGATGGCGGGGTTGGTGAGGACGAGGGGGAGGGCGGGTACGCATAGCACCTGTACGGGACGGCCTGCGGCATGCTGAGCCGCAAGCCAGGATTTAAACGCATTTGTAGTTGGTATTTGCGATAGATTTGGCCGAATCCGTATCGCGGAACTAACACAGCCAAAGCCTATTTCGGCATTAGCTGTACCCGGTGTTGGCCCTGTAAAGTGGGAGCATATTGCCTGAGTATCGCCATTCGAGAACAAAGTCCGAAAGAATAAATTCTGCCCTGCCCCTGTCGAAGCCCAGTCCTCTAAGCCAGTGAATGCATGGATATAGCTGCCATGTCCTTCGCTTCCATCATTCCCGATCCAGTCCTCCGCGCCCGGCAGGCCGTAGAGGGGCTGCTGGGGGGTTAGGGTGTGCTCCGCGCCCTGGTATGGCTCGTATGGAGTTGCAACGGACCCATATTCAACTTGCATTTTAAAGTCTGAGGGCTTTGAGGCAGCGCCAAGGGGTATATCCGTTAGAATGGAAGGGCTGGTATTTCTTTCCATCCTTATCCCAACCCAGCCACCAAATGCAACCGTAAACGTAATTGATTGGCTCAATGAGCCAATCATTTGCACGGCTGCAATCCCCTGCTCGGCGTAGCCATTCCAGGAAAAGCTATATTCAGAGCTCCAAGACAGCGTATATGTTCCGGGCCTTAGCTGCATCCATATGGAGAGATATTTCGTTTCAGCTGTCGGTACAGCCTGTTCAGGTGGGGCATATAACACTTCCCCTATATTAAACCCTGCGCGCCATGCACTCCCATCCAGCAAATTCTTACCCCTCTGCAGCACTTTCACGTTTCCGCCCGCAGGTACCACAGGCACGATCGGCCTGACGTTATCCGTGCCGGGCAGCCCGCTGCCTGCTTGGGTGGCTACCGTCTGTACCGTCACATCCAGCGGGCTGCCCGGCACGGGGTACACCTGGGCGATGGGGGCGGGGGTGGTTTTGCGCAAAAGGGCGTAGCGGGCAAAATCCGGGGACAGGTCCACAATCCCGCTGCCATCTGGCACCCGGGCAATGCTGTCTACCGCCAGGGACTGCACAGCTCCGGGGGCGCCCGGGATGCCCTGAATACCGGTCGCGCCGGTACCTCCCCTGATATCCACGGCCTGGCCAATGTCGGCAACATACCCGGACGGCCCTACATACTGCCCGGTCGCGGGCTTGTCCCCAGTCCCGCCGGTCCAGTCAGTTACTTGGTACACCCGCCGGGCTCCGTCGGTCACAACGGCGAGGATCGGGGTCCAGCCGTTTATGCCAGGGGTGCCGGTCAAGTCCGTTTTCGCCCCCACCAGGTCTATCGTGCTGCCATCGCCCTTGGCAAAGCGCATATCCACCCCGTGCCACGCAACTCCTGTAAGGTTTGCGCCCACAAGCCCGGCCGCCACTTCCCGCGCGGCAGCTTCCGCCCGCTGGGCAGCCTCTTGTACTTGCACCGTAACGCTGTCAAAATAGGACATCCCAGGCGGGTCCGGAGGATCGGACACGGCAAAGGTATCCGCCACCTTGAACTGCTCCGGCTCCGTCTGCCACAAAAAGTCATCTCCCAGTGCCATCAAGCGCACTTTCACCGCACCGCTGGTTGATGTCGGCAGTCTGCCCACAACCCACCAAAGGCTGAGTTTATCGGGGTCCGTCTCGGTCGGGACCACCTGAAGCCCACTGCGGTCAAAGATTTGTCCCTGCTCGTTCAGGGTATCCACATACCACTGCTTGGTGGATAGATCAAATCCTGTGTAGTATCTGGCGACCCGGAACTCTACCATTTCGGACAGGATATCGGATTGCACGCCAAGCGTCTGGGTCTCCTTGGGTACCGACATCTTCCGGTATTGTACTGTTACCGCCGGTTTGTACTGCTTTTCCATCATTTCTCACCTCATCTCTCGCGTCAAAATTTGATCCCAAAGACCTTGTACGGGATCGCGTAGCCATCGCCGTATGCGATATAGCCAGACGCTCCCGGCGCGGGACTGCTGTATGGACCAACATAAGTTGTGCCAGTGGTGCAGGTAAGTGCGGTTGCTCCTGCCGTAAATGTCCGCTGCCAAGACATTTCCGACTGCCAGATAGCACAATTTGCGTTATCCCCGAGCGGGATGATAAATAATCCCGAACTGGGGCCGCCAGGGACGCTTCTGATCATGACCCCAACGGCGTCGTATTTGTCAGATGGGTAGGATACGACAGTTCCGGCAGGGGTACTGGCGTTATTGGTCAACAGCAAATCAAACCGCCCTACGCTGGCCTGAATTGCTTCGGGAATGGGGGTGCTGTCCGTGCCGCTGACCGGGATATCCGCCGCGGTAAGGGGCACATTCCCCTCCGCCAGGGGCACCCCGCAGACGCTGACCGGGTGCTCATCCCGCCATACATAGGTAGGGGGACTGCCCGCCACGCTCACGCACCGGTAGATATGCCCTTGGATGTAAGTACCGGTGGCCCCGGTGTACTGGATGATCTTCCCCACATTCCCAGGCCCGGCCTCCGGCATGGTGGCATATTGGCCCAGCACCGCCCCCACGTCCGCCGCCCCGATGTTCCCCCGGGCCCGGGTCTTTTGCGCCTCGCTCAAGGTCTGGGTGATCCCATGCCGCACGGCCCCCAAGGCCGCGTCCCCAGCCCCGTCCACCGCTACCCCGTCCACTGTGCGCGGGTAGCGGGTGTCCAGGCTGCTGAGCTGGAGGGACGGGGGCACCAGCATGCCGCACACCGCCGCGTCGATCCTCTCATCTGTCAAATCCCCGGGCGCCAGGGCTCCAGAGGCCGCCCGCACCCGGATCTGGCACAAGCTGATCTCCTTCACGTAATCGGTGCGGGTCAGGGCCGGAGGCACGGGGTTGGCGGCCGGGGTCCCCTCCAGCACGCCCATGGTGATATTGCGGGCGCTTGCCGTCAGGTCCAGCCGCAGGATGATCCGGTCAATCCGGTCCGCGCTGCCGCTGGGATTGAGGGTCAGCTCCTTGGGAGCGCCCCCATCGTCTTCAAGGCCGTAGGTATATCCGTGTATCTGGGCCAAGCCTGGGGCTACTCGCACCTTCATGCCGCCGGCAGGAGCCACGGTGAGCCCATCTCCTACCCCGGTCCCACCCACCGCCCGGAAGGCGGTGACGAACTCATCTGCGGAGTATTCCCGGTCGTCCCCCTCCCAGGGGTCAAAAAAGCCGTAAAATTCCCTCATACTGTTTCCTTCCTCCTACCTCACCGTGGCGTTTTGGATTTGCGCGATGGCCCCTGCATACGTGATGGGCGCGGCCCCGAAGGTGGCGCTGAGCTTGCGCTGGCCTCCTTCGTAAGACTCCCGCATCTCCAGCAGTCTGGTTTGGGTCTGCAAGCCCATGGCCTGTAAAATGATCTTGTCCCCCAGGTCATAGTCCCGTTCGTAGCGGCACAGGCCGCTGTCCATCACCTCGGCGGTCAGCAGCTCCTTCTCCTGGGCGGCGTCCAGCTTCTGCCGGGCTGCGGCCCGCAGCATGTCCGTGTCGGCCACGCTGCCCGCGTCCACCCAGGTTTCCCGGCGGTCCACCCCGGAAGCCTCCTGGCCCTGGGCGTAGATGAGGCGGTTCTCGTCCTCTCCAGCGCCCCCTACATAGGCGGTGGTTTTGGCCGCGCCGGCGTCCCAGGTGACGGTTACGTCCCCGGCATTGCGGTTGCGCTCACTTAGGGCTACAGCCCCGCCACCCTGGGTCAGGTCCCGGCCCGCCACCGCCTGGAATACATAGGCCTTCAGGTCAAAATCTGGTACAATATCCCAGCCCAGCTCCGTGGCCTCCCCGATGGAGGCCAGCAAGGCCGCCAGATCCGTGAACCGGGCCTGCCATGGAAGGTCCAGGCCCCGGTCCAGGTTTTCCCCGGCCACCAGCCGCTCCACGGTCCGCTGTGGATCCTGGGGGGCGTAGAGGTTGGCTGCGGCGTAGTGGTGATAGGCAGCCTCGGCGCTGCCGGTGAACCGGTCCCAGCCGAAATGCCCGTCATCCTCGGTGGGAGGCACGCAGATCCGCCGGGCGGCGATCCCCTTCAGGGGCTTGCCCGAGGCCACCACCTGGCCCCGCTGCTGGGTCAGCTTTTCCACCACCATGGCCTTGTGCAAGGCCTGGCTGAAAAAGATCACCCGCCCCAGGGCCAAAGCCGCCGCTCCGGGGGCACGCTCTGGTATGCGCAGCTCAAAGCTGCCCAGGCCCCAATAGCTCCGGGTGAGTTGGAGGCTGGTCCACTGGGCCAGCTCCCCCCGGAGGTGAAAATCCCAGTCCATTACCATCAAGGCCATGGCTATACCCCCTCATAGCGGTTGCGCCAGCGCAGGGCCACGGATGTCTCCGCCGCCCCGCCCCCGGCCTCGTAGATGATGTCGTTCTCCCCCACAGCTAGCGTGAAATCGCTGAGGGGCGTGGTTACGTCCAGCAGTCCGTAGGCGTTGGTGGTTTCCCCGTCCAAAGCCATCTGCACCCGCAAAGCGTCCGGATCGGTGTCTATGTCCAGCACGGCCCCCTGGGGCAAGGGCGACACCAGTTGGATGCGCTTGCCTGTGGTGCGGTTGTACAAGGCGGGCTTTTCTCCCCTGCCTTGCATGGTGATCCGCACCGGGGCCGCCACATGCCCCCGGTTCTCCAGCACCACGGAGCTGGTTCGAGAAGCAAACCGGGCAGGGAAGCGCAGGGGGAAGTGGAACCCGGAGCCGGATACCGCAAAGCCCCCGCTGTTTTCCTCCGGGGAAAACCAGAAGGGGCTGTCACAGGCAAAGGATATTTTTAACGCCGGGTGGATACTTTGGGTCCGCTTGACCCACTGGGGAGGCCCCACGGGCACCGCCCAGGTCCACCATCTCCCAACGTCGTTCCGGTAAAAGACCTTGGCCCGCTCGCCGGTGTCCGGGTCAAAGGCCTTGCCGGAGCTCAGCAACCCGCACAAATCCCCCCGCAGTTGGTACAGGCTCCGGCGGCTGGTGGCAATCAGGTGGAAGCGTACCTCCAGCCTCCTGTCCTGCCGCAGGGCGCTGACGGTGGTTTCCCCGTCCTGAAGGGAGCCTTTCAGGGTTTTCCGGTCCAGCTCCGGGCTTCCCACCCCTTCCGGGTGCTCCAGAAGAAAGGGAGGAGAGGCCCCAAAGGCCACCTCCTCCCCCGCCAGGTTCTGGTAGACAATCTCTTGCATCTTACCCTCCGTACAGCAGCGCGCCCAGCTCCTCATTCACCTGTTGGATTCTCCGGGCCGCCTGCCCCGCGCTTTCCACGGGCTCGTTGAAGTTCACGGTTTGGTTCACCACGGTGGGTGGAATAACGGTTGCGGCGGTGGCGGCGCTTTGCCGCTGCTGATAGCCGGCCTGGAAGGCGTTGGTTGCCGCGATGGCCTCCGCCGCCACCTGCTCCTGAATTTGAGCCAAGCTGTTGCTGAGGCGCTGGAACCAGTCCACCACGCCCCCCACCTTGCTTTGGAAGCCGTCCAGCAGTTTTTCCCCAAGGGTTTTGCCCAGGGCGTTATAATCCGGGGCAAACTCCCCGATCAGGTCGATGATCTCCTGCTGGGTTCCGGTCATGATCAGCTTTTCCGCCTCAGCCCGCAGGGCTGCGGTTTTCATGCGCTCGGCGTAGGCCTTCTCGATTTCCGTCTGCTCGCTGTCCAGGGCGGTAAACTGGGCCTCCGCCTGGTCCTGGATGGTCTGGATTTGCTTTTGGAGGGCCTCCTTTTGGTCCTGGACCGCCAGGCGGCGCAGCCGGTCCTCCCTGCTGGAGATGGCCTGGTCCAACTGCTGCTGAAGCTTCATGCGGTTGTAGGCGTCCTGCTCAAACTCCACATCCTGGCGCAGCTTGGCGATTTTCCGCAGCTCCTCCTGGTCCTGCTTCTCCCGGTCCTGGGTCTTGCTCAGGTCGTCCAAGGCGGTGATCTGGTCCCGGATGGCCTTCACGCTATCGTCCCGCCAGTCCTCCCAGGCTTTGCGGCTGGCGTCCAGGCGCTGGATTTCCGCCTCCTGCATGGCCTGGTACCGGGCCCCCAGCGCCCCGATGAGGGCGTCCCCGGTTTTGTCCAGGCTGTCCGCGTCCCTTTGGCGGAGCTCCTGGCGGAGATCGTAGACCTTTCGTTCCCATTCCATGATCTGTTCGGCGTTGAGCTCATGGGCTTGGCGGATTTGGTACAGCATTTGCAGCTCGGCTTCCAACGTCAGCTGGTTCATGTGCTTTTGGTGGTTCAGCAGGGCGTAGTCCTGGCGGATAGCCTCCTGGCGGGCCGCCTCGGCGGCCCGGCGGGCTTCCGCGGCCAGCTCGGCTTTGGTTTTCTTGCGGGAGCCGCCGCCGGAGCGGCCAGTGTTACCAGCCCCTGCGATCAGTTTATCCATTCCGGGCATGGCCAGCAGCTCGGCATACGCCGCTCTGGCTAGAGCGATTTTCTCCAGCATGTCCCTTGCGTCAGCGGTCAGCACACCGTTGACATAGGCAGAATCCCCCAAGGCCACAAACTGGGCTTCCAGGCTGGAGATCGTCCCCTGAAGGGTTTGAGCCTGCTGCACCAGGGATGCCTCAAAGGCCGATATGCCCTCCTCTGCCTGCTTGACGCTCTGCTCGGACCCGTCAAAGGTTATGCCCAGCTTGTTCATCTCAGCGTTTACTTTGGAAATCTCGGCTGGGCTTTTTTGCAGCTCTTTGCTCAGGTTTTTATAGGCAGTCACCGCGTCTTTGGCCGACTTTACATGGTCCGCCAGCCCCTTGGCCTTGGTGATGTCGGTTTCCAGCTTCGTTGCTGCCGCACCCATGTCTTTAAGTTGTTTTGATGCCTCACCATATGCCCGACCCGTTTCTTTGACGGACGCGGCATACTGGTACATGTTCCGCTCTCCCCCCGTGAAGGAATCAAACAACTCCCAAGCGGATTGTTCCGCCGCGCCCGCCTCCTGGCCCAGCGTCATGAAGGCCGCTTTAGCAGCCTCCACAATGTTATTCATGTGTGTCGTAAGCTCATCGGCAACTTCTTCCGGGGAACGCTCCCCAAGGAGAACCTTGTCAAGCAGCCCAAGGAAGCTTCCTGTTGCCGCGCTCAAATCCGCATCCGACATCACTTGCGCGAACCCGGCCACAAGTTCCTCGGCCTTGCCTCGCAGAAGCGCTATCGCTTGATCCGCGCTCATGTCTGCCGTCCACTGTGCTGACATGGCTTGCATAGCGTTTTGGCCGGTGGCTAGCAGGAAATTGAAGAAGGCATCGTCAACCTCCTTGCCAGCAGCGACGGTTGCGGCCTTGATCTCTTCCGCGCCCAGGCGAACGCTTTCAATATATTCGTTGATGGCATCCTGTTTCATGCCCTCTTTTAGCCCGTACCAATCATAGCTTTTCCTTACGGCCCCCTCAGCAGTATCATATTTACTCAGCCTCGTCGCCTCATAATTTACACGGGCAAGCCTGGTCTCCGCCAGGGCTGCATGCTCCAGGGATTTGGCCCAGGTGTCATAGCTAGCGGATTGTGCATATACAGCGTCCGTTGAAATGCCCATCATCCGGGCCAACTCGTTTTGCAGTTCGAGGAAGCGCGATTCCTCCGAAGCGCTACGCATTTTGGTGCGAAGATCGAAATACTCTTTCCCATATTGGCGTACCTTCTCCGCAGCTTCATCATAGCTCAGTGCCTTGTTGGCGAAGGTCTCCGTGACCTCCTTTTGCAAATCAGCAAGCTCCTGCTTGGCATTTTTGAATTGCTCAATGATCTTTCCAAGCTCGCCGGTAATAATGCTGAT
>JARKQO010000164.1 GCA_029974855.1 Eubacteriales bacterium | reverse complement strand
GTTCCTCTCCGAGCTGGGCCAGTGCAACCTGGAAGGCGTCCGGGTGCTCCATCAGGGGCTGGATACCGTCAGGCAGCTATACACGGGCATCCTCCAGGCTGATTTGCTGGAAACCATAGAATCCCTCTACCTCGAAGGCTTCGGCGAGTGCATCGAGCTGGCGGGCCATCCCTGGGCCATTGGCTCCGGTGGGGCTTCCGGCTATCAGTTCCGGTTGCAGAATTCTGACCTGGGGCTGATCTGCTTCGTGAAGTCCCGCTATGCCGATAAGGCGGATTCAGCCTCCCACGTGAAGATAGAAGCCTCCCCCCATTGGCTCTATCCCCGTTCCCATGACCAGATAGCCAAGGAGCTGAACGCCTTGGCCCGGCATTTCTTCATCAGCCACCCGGCTACATCCGGCGTTGCTGTCCATATGTGTATCGACGTGCAGGGCTGGGAGCCCCCCAGGGACTTCCAGGACCGTCTGGTAACCCGTGCCCGGCGCATCGTGTCCCATGACTCCCAGAAGCTCCTGTATTGGGACCTGGGCGAAGTTGCCAGCACCTACAACCGGGGCCAGTCCTATCTGGTCGGGTCTGCAGCCTCGGTGCAGCTAGCCGTGTATCGGAAGGACGTCCAGGCCAAGGCCATAGACAAGCTGGATTTCTGGCAGGACGTGTGGAAGCGCACCCCCGGGGAGGATTTCGACAAGCCCGCCTATCAGGAAGAAAAACCGGTGTGGCGCCTGGAGCTGCGCTTTCATCACTCCGTGCTGGCAGAGTTTGGCCGGGGTGTCGCCCAGGGCATGGAATACGGCTTTACCCTCCAAGGAAATGTCTGGTCTGGCATCCTGGGCGTGTCTCAACACCTCCAGGGCCTGTGGAAATACGGCTTGAACTCCTTCCGCCTGGAGACTCGCAACGAGTCGGGCTTTATCCGCTACCTTGATCCCATGTGGCAGCTGCTCATAGAGTCGGTGGAGTTCTCGGCCCCTCGAGGTGACGTGATGTACAAGCGGGTGAAGAAAACCCCGGGCCTTGGCAACGAAAAGAACCTGATGCTGGCCGTCGGCAATCTCCTGTCCATCTACGCCAGAAACCGCTTCACCCCGGCCCGGGCGTTCAAGTGCCTCCAGGACAGCGGCGTCGATGAGGAGTTGGAGCGCTACTTTGAAAACAGGGCCTATTCCCGCTTAGCCAAGTACAAGGAATCAGATATATTCGAGTTCGTTTGCAAGTCGCTGCAGCTGCGTACCCTGTACGGCAAGGCGGCGTAACACGAACCAGTCACGACATAATGGCCAGGATGATGCAGAATTGCGGCTTTGGGGTTCCTGTCGAGGGGACCAAATGAGGGGTTTGTGCGTGCGCCGTTCGTCCTTCCCTGCAGTGTTTTCCCGGGCTCTGGGGCTGGCCTTGCTGGCGTGGTTCCTGCAACAGCTGGCGGTTCCGGTGGCTGCCGGGCACCAGGCAGCCTGGCTGGTGTCCGGAGCCGCCCCCATCTGCACGCCCCAG
Organism: Eubacteriales bacterium; assembly: GCA_029974855.1. The sequence continues at coordinate 1,329 of JARKQO010000164.1, read as the reverse complement.
GGCATCGTCTGGTCGGGTCAGGCCCCGGATGACGGCAAGCCGCTTCCTCAGTTCCATTGCCCCCTGTGTGGCATGGCCCAGCAGGCCTCAGTCCCTCCCGCGCCGGGAGCGGCCCCAGCAGCCCCCGTGGCTGCCGGACATGACTGGCAGAGCGCCGGCGATACAGCTCCCGTCCACGATTTCCGCTATCCGGCGGCCCGCCCCCGGGCGCCCCCCCGCTTGTTCCACGCTTGACAGGTAGAGGCCCGGCAGCCGGCCCATACCTCCTTTCCCCCATCTCATTCGTGGAGACTCGTATCATGCAAATCCGTATTCTTTCCCTGGCCTGCGCCGCCCTCCTCCCCCTGCTTGCCCACGCCCAGGTCACCGTCACCGACCCCTGGGTGCGCGCCACCACTTCCCAGCAGAAAGCCACCGGGGCTTTCATGAAACTCTCCCCGGCCACGCCCATGACCCTGGTGAGCGCCAGCTCGCCGGTGGCCGGGGTGGTGGAAGTCCATGAAATGGTCACCCAGGACGGAGTGATGAAAATGCGGGCCATGCCCGGATTGCCCCTGGCCCCCGGCAAGGTGACGGAACTGAAACCCGGCGGCTATCACATCATGTTGATGGACCTGCAGAAGCCCGTGTCGGTGGGCGAGAAAGTTGCCATCACCCTGGTGCTGGAAAACGAGGGCAAGCAACGTCAGGAACAGGTGGTGCAGGCAGAGGTGCGCCCCCTGAATGCGGTGGCTGCGCCGGCGGCGCCCAATGCCCACCAGCACCATCACTGAGGTACCCGCCATGGCCGGATTCAAACCCGGCCTGGCGGTCCTGTTGCTGGCGGCCACGGTTCTGGCTGCCTGCGACAGGCCTCAGGCCACGCCCCGCTTTCACGCCACCGAAGTGAACAACCCCCAGTTCGCCCGGGATTTCCGCCTCAAGGACCCGGAGGGCCGGGAGCGTAGCCTGGCCGATTGGCGCGGCCAGGTGGTGCTGATCTTCTTCGGCTACACCCAGTGCCCGGACGTCTGTCCCACGGCCCTGTCCCGGGCAGCCCGGGTCTTGGAGCTGCTGGGCTCCGATGCGGCCAGGGTGCAGGTGTTGTTCGTTACCGTGGACCCTGAACGTGACACCCCGGAGCTGCTGCGGGAATACGTGCCGGCCTTCCACCCCCGTTTTCTTGGACTGCGGACCAGTCCAGAGGACACCCCTGCCGTAGCCAAGGAGTTCCGGGTGTTCTACAAGATCAATCCGGGCAGCACGCCGAGCACCTACACCATAGACCACCGTGTCACCACCTACGCCTACGACCCGGAAGGCCGGCTGCGCCTGGCCATTGGCCATGAT
>JARKQO010000150.1 GCA_029974855.1 Eubacteriales bacterium | reverse complement strand
TTTGCGGACGGGGTGGCCGCCAACGGCTACCCCATCGACGTCCATTCCCCGGACGGAGATCAAACCCACAGCACCCACCTCACCCACGGGCAGTACTACACCATCCCCTACCGCTGCCTGTACGCGGAGGGTACCGCCAACCTGCTGGCGGCTGGGCGCAACATCTCCGCCACCTTTGAGGCCCACGCCAGCACCCGGGTAAGCCCGTGCTGCGGGGCCCTGGGCCAGGCCGCCGGGGTAGCCGCCGCCATGGCCGCCAGGCAGGACGGGGATGTGCGCCGGATGGATACCCGGGCCCTGCGGGCTGTGCTGCGGCAGGGCAACCAATGTTTGGACTAAGGACCCTGGAAAACCAACACAAGGAGTGATCCCATGCCCATGCTGGACCTGCCCCTGGAGCAATTAACGGAATACAACGGCATCTCTCCCAGACCCAAGGATTTTGACGCCTACTGGCAAGCGGCCCTGGAGGAGCTGGATGCCACTTTGCCCAGGCTGGAGCGCCGCAAGGCGGACTTTTCCGCCGCCGGGGTGGAGTGCGAGGAGCTGTATTTAAGCGGAGTACGGGGGGCCCGGGTCTATGCCAAATACCTGCGGCCCGCCGCCCCCGGACCCCACCCCTGCCTGCTGGCCTTTCACGGCTACACCATGGACAGCGGGGACTGGATGGGCTACTTGCCCTACGTGGCCCAGGGCCTGTGCGTGGCCGCCATGGACTGCCGGGGCCAGGGAGGCCGCAGCCAGGACGTGGGGGGCGTTACGGGCAACACCCAGCGGGGGCATATCATCCGGGGCGTATGGGACAAGCCCCAGGATTTGTACTACCGCCATGTGTTTTTGGATACGGTGCAGCTGTACCGGGTGGTGTCCGCCTTCCCGGAGGTGGACGAAACCCGGATGGGGGCTATGGGGGGTTCCCAGGGCGGGGCCCTGTCCATCGCCTGCAGCGCCCTGACGGGCCAAATGAAGCGCACCGTGGCCCAGTATCCCTTCCTGTCGGACTTCAAGCGGGCCTGGCAGATGGACCTGGGCGGGGAGGCCTACCGGGAGCTGTACGAGTATTTCCGGCGCTTTGACCCCATGCATCAGCGGGAGGACGCCTTCTTTGAAAGGCTGGGCTATATCGATATCCATTTTTTGGCGGAGCGCATCCGGCACTCCGTGCTGATGGGCATCGGGCTCACGGATATCGTCTGCCCGCCCTCCACCTCCTTCGCGGCCTACAATGTCCTGAGTGGGGAGAAGGAGCTGCTGTTGTACCCCGACTTCGGCCATGAAAACCTGCCCGGGTTTGGGGACCGTGCCTTCGGGTACTTGAGCGAGCTGTAACAGCGGCTAAAAGCGGCCTGGGAATCACCCCGGGCCGCTTTTTCATCGTGGTGCGCCCGGCATGGGCGATCGCTAGGTGGTGAAAGACCACTGAGGACTTGGCAGTAGGAAGCGCCAGGGAAGCATCCGGCTGCCTCCGCAGCCTTTCCATCAGCTCGGTTTTCAAATCGTAGGGAATCCGGGCGGCGCTCAACAGCGCCAACACGTCCCCCAAAATGTCGTTGGGGGCCAAGGAGCCGCCGGTTTCCAGCCACAGGCGCATCCCCCGGGCGCTGTCCATGGGGCCGAAGCGCAGCACCAGCACGTTCCCTTCCCTCTCCCGGCTCAGCAGCGCGGTCCCCTGGACCTTCAATTCCCCGGCCTCCCCCCCAGGTCAGGGTCATAGCGATGAAGGCCCGCCGCTGCTTTTGGTCCTCAAACAGGGTAAAGGAACCCTCCGCTCCGGCAAAGAGCAAAATATCCAGGGCCCCGGCAGGTCCGCCCCATTGCCAAGGTTTTCCTGGGCCGCCAAAGGCACAATGCTTCCCGCCCGGGCCAGCACCGGCATGGTATCCAGGCTCCGGTGCAGCCGCAGCCTGCGGCCGCACCGGTATCTCCTGCCATTGAACAGGTCGTAATAGGCTCCGGGGGGGCATATTGTTCAAGATAATGCCGCATACAATCCCTCATTCGTGATATTTCGGACCGAGCCCCGGCGCACCAGCTGCACGTCCAGGACGATGTTTTGCACAGGGGTGGTTTCGTCCTCCATCATGCGCACCAAAAGGTCCGCGGCCAGCTGGGCCTTCCGGTTGATATCCTGGGCGATGGTGGTGAGCGGCGGCATGGACAGCGCGCTGACCTCCAGGTTGTCAAAGCCCACCACGGAGCAATCCCTGGGCACCTCCAGGCCGATTTCCCGCAGGGCCCGGATGAGCTGCAAGGCCGTGATGTCCGCTGTGGCGAAGAACGCGGTGGGCGGCTCCGGCTGGGCAAAAAGGCGGCGAAGCTGTTCCACGTCCACGGCGTCCAGGAGGATATTTTCGTCGGGCAGCTCCAAATCCGCCCTGCTGAGGGTATGGCGGAAGCCCCGCAGGCGGTTGCGCACCACCGGGCTCTCGTCCACCGCGCCGCCGATGAAGGCGGTGTGGCGGTGGCCGTTTTCAATGAGGTGCCGGGCCGCCAACTCCCCCCCCTTGTAGTCGTCGATGCCCACGTTGGTCAGCTGGCGAAGGGAGCTGTAAGAGTCCGTAAACACCAAAGGAATACGGTTATCCTCCCGGAGCTTTTTCATGTCCGAATCAAACAGGCCCAAAAACACCGCCCCGTCCACCCGCCAGGAGCGCAGCTGCCGCGAGACCTGCTTGTAGTCCGGCGCCTGGTACAGCAGCGCCGAATAGCCTCTTTGCTGGATAAAATCCACGATGCTGCCGGTCATCAGCGCGTTATAGGGGTATTGCATCAGGTTCCCTTCCCCGCCCACCACGATGGCTACCAGGTGGGAGGACTTGCTGGACAGGCTGCGGGCCGACGAGTTGGGCACGTAGCCCATCTCGTCCACCAAATCCCAGATACGCCTTCTGGTTTCATCGGAGACCCGTGACGGAACATTGTTCACCACCCGGGACACTGTCATTGTGCTGACGCCTGCCGCCAGGGCGATATCCTTTAGTGTGACCATGGGATCACCTCGCTAGGGTTATCATAGGGTTAGCGTTAAATCCAATGCTTCCCGTTTCGCGTTGCCGCTTTGGAACGGAGGATGCCTATGAACGCCAGGCCGGCTGTGGTCCAATACTAGCGCACCGCCCGTAGGGTTCGGCAAAACCTTGGGTTATACCTTCTTTTGCTGCCCGCG
>JARKQO010000121.1 GCA_029974855.1 Eubacteriales bacterium | reverse complement strand
ACCTTGGTCTTTCCGCTGCCTGCGGCGGCGGACACCAGAAGCTCCCGGTTTTGGGCCTGGATGGCCTCCTGCTGGGACGGGGTATAGCGCACGGACCTCACCTCTTTTGCTAGGAGCATTGTACCCCATGGGGCGGTAAATGTCAAAAGCGCTTGCTTTTTGTCATTCTATCCAATGTTTTGCGGAATGTTTCACGTGGAACATAGTGGAGGCGCATTAGAAAAATGTTTCACGTGGAACATGGTATGGGTATATTTGAAAAATGTTTCACGTGAAACAATGGCTATAAAGCATAGGCATGACACAACGGACAAGCGCCCGGAACCTTCCGGAAAAATCCCCGTAGAATGGCCTATGGCCCGTCAGGGAAGCGGGAGAGGAAGGACAATGTTTCGACAGGATTTGCGGGATATCCCGCTTCATGCTATAATAGCCCCATCCTAGGTTTTCAAAGGAGGCTGTTTATGGCCATTACCCAGTTCGACCCGGAATCCATCAAGCAGAGCATTACGGGGAAGCTCCAGCGGTATAACGGCATTACCGTGGCGGAGGCCACCCCCCAACAGCTGTATAAAGCCGTGGCGTCCACGGCCCGGGACCAGATCATGCAGAAGTGGATGGTCTTTCGGGAGCGGCGGAAAACGGAAAAGGCCAAGCGGGTCTATTACCTTTCCGTGGAGTTCCTGACCGGCCGGGCCTTGAATTGCAATCTCATCAACCTGTGCAGCCAGGAAAACTACCAACGGGCCCTGGAGGAGCTGGGCATCCACCTGGAGGACATTTTAGTGGAGGAGCCGGAGCCCGCCCTGGGCAACGGCGGCCTGGGCCGCCTGGCGGCCTGCTTCATGGACAGCCTGGCCAGCCTGTCTTTGCCGGCTGTGGGCTGTACCATCCGCTATGAGTACGGGCTGTTCCGCCAGAAGATGGTGGACGGCCAGCAGGTGGAGCTGCCGGATACCTGGCTGCAGAATGGAAACGTCTGGGAGATCGCCGCCGTGGAGGATACCTGCCAGGTGCAGTTCGGCGGCCAGGTGGAGGAGCGGGAGGAAAACGGCCGGATGGTGTTCCGGCTGGCCAACGCCTACACCATCGACGCGGTTCCCTACGACATGCCCGTGATCGGCTATGACAACCAATGCGTGAACACCTTGCGCACCTGGAGCGCCCGCAGCCAAAGCCGCATCGACCTGCGGTCCTTTGGGGAAGGGGAGTACATGAAGGCCATGGAGGAGATGCAGATGGCCGAGGTGATCTCCAAGGTGCTGTACCCTGAGGATAAGCACTACGAGGGAAAGATGCTCCGGCTGAAGCAGCATTATTTCTTCACCAGCGCCACCCTCCAAAACGCCCTGAAATCCTTCAAGCGGCAATATGGCAACAATTTGGACCTGCTGCCGGACAAGGTGGTGTTCCATATCAACGACACCCACCCGGGGCTGGCCATTCCCGAGATGATGCGCCTGCTGATTGACCAGGAGGGGCTCAGCTGGGAGATGGCCCAGCGGATCACCCACCGCTGCATGGCCTACACCAACCACACGGTGATGGCGGAAGCCCTGGAGCGCTGGCCTGTGGACATGATGAAGCAGACCTTGCCCCGGATCTTCATGATTTTGGAGGAGCTGAACCGCCGGGTCTGCCAGCAGCTGTTCCAAAGCTATCCGGACCAGTGGGAGCGGATCGGCCACATGGCCCTCATCGCCTACGGGCAGGTGCACATGGCCAACCTGTGCGTGGCCCTGTCCTTCAGCGTCAACGGGGTCAGCCAGCTCCACGGAAAAATTCTCACGGACACCGTCTTTCGGGATTACTTCCTGCTGGACAAGGGCAAGTTCTCCGCCATCACCAACGGCATCACCCATCGGCGGTGGTTGCTGGAGGCCAACCCCGGCCTCACCTCCCTTTTGAAGGACGCCATCGGGGACGGCTTTTTGAGGGACGCCCAGCAGCTGGAAAGGCTGAGGCCTTTGGCAGAGGACGGGGCCTTCAGGGACCGGTTCGCCCAGGTGAAAAGGGAGAATAAGGAGCGGCTGCGGAAGCTGATTCAAGGCCGGCAATCCGTGGACATCGACCCCTCCTTCATCTTTGACGTACAGGCCAAGCGGCTCCACGAGTATAAGCGCCAGCTCCTCAACGCGCTGCACATCCAGGTGCTCTATAACCGGATCGTGGATGACCCCCATTACACCATGCCCCCCCGGCTGTTCCTCTTTGGGGCCAAGGCGGCCCCGGGATACTGGCGGGCCAAGCTCATCATCCGCTATATCAACGCCTTGGCCGACCTGATCCAGCGCCACCCCAGGGCCCGGCAGATGCTCAAGGTGGTATACATCGAAAACTACGACGTATCCACCGCCGAGGTGCTGATGCCCGCCGCGGAAATCAGCCAGCAGCTTTCCACCGCCGGCAAGGAGGCCAGCGGCACCGGGAACATGAAGTTCATGATGAACGGCGCGGTGACCCTGGGTACCATGGATGGAGCCAATGTGGAGATTTACGAGCAGGTGGGGCCGGAGAACATCTACATCTTCGGCATGCGGGCGGAGGCTGTGGACGCCCTGTACCGGGAGGGGGTTTACAACCCCATGAGCATTTACGAAACCAACTTTGAAATCCGCAAGGCCATGAACCAATGGCTGGACGGCACGGTGTTCCCGGCGGAGCCCCTGGCCATGCAGGATTTGTACCACATGCTGCTGCAGGGGGATCATGGTGGCATGGCGGATCCCTATTTCGTGCTGAAGGACTTTGGCAGCTATTCCATGGCCAACCGCCGGATGGTGGAGGATTACCAGCACCGGGAGAAGTGGCTGAAAATGGCGGTGGTGAACACGGCCATGTCCGGCTATTTCAGCAGCGACCGGACCATCCGGGAATACAACGAGAAGATTTGGCACATCCAGCCTTTGCTGTAGGAAGGGCCCCATGGCGCGCAAGAGCCCCGGTGCCACCCCCAGGGATGGGGGTGGCACCGCATTCATTCCCCCATATGTGTATAAATTGTGCAGCTTCAATTTCAAAACCACTCTATTTAGTTGCGATTTGTTTGACAGATTGTAACAGGTATGATATACTCTTCCAAGGACATGATTCTTTCTGAGGCCCAATTTTTCAAGGCTGGAGAGAAAAGCCCGCTTATCAAGGGACCATCCATGAGCAATCATTTGTAATATGAATCTTCACCCCTTTGCCGACGAGGACGAATATTACGGATCTGTAAAGACATATGGAGGCGCCTTGTATATGCAGAAACAACTGAAGGTTACCTATCATTATAACAGTGGCTTTTCCATACGCATCGGCGGGAAGCTGCTGGTGTTTGACTATTGGGAGGGGGAGGGCCGCAGGCTGGCGGAGGTGGGAAGGCTGAACCAGCAGATTCTCTCCGCCTACGAGCACATTTATGTTTTCGTAAGCCACGCCCACCCGGACCACTTTGCCCCCATGATCTATGAATGGCGGCAGGACTTGCCCGTCACCTACATCGTCAGCTCGGACATGCCCGTGGGCACCCGGGGCAAGCGCATCGCGCCCCTGGAGACTTTGGAGCTGTCCCAGGACATCAGCGTCAAGGCCTATGACAGCACGGATCTGGGGGTCTCCTTTTTGGTGAGGGCCTATGGCATGAACATCTTCCACGCGGGGGACCTGAACCTGTGGCATTGGCGGCAGGAGAGCTCCCTGCGGGAGATTGAGGCGGCGGAGAACGCCTTTTACGCCGCCTGCGCCCCCATCAAGGGGGAGAAGATCGATTTGGCCATGTTCCCGGTGGACCCCCGCCAGGGCATGCTCTATGACGCGGGTGCCAACCATTTCATTCTGAGCCAAAAGCCCCGGGTGTTCATCCCCATGCATTGGCAGGACAGGCCCGAGGTGGCGGTGGATTTCGCCCGCCGGGCCAAAACCCCCTATACGGAGGTCCTGGCCCTGACCCGCCCCGGGGAGAGCGCCACCATCACCTACCAGGACAAGCTGCTGGACATTCACATCATCGAGCCCCCCAAGGACATGGCGGATTTGCCCTTGGCCCCGCTGCGCAGGCCGGAGAAGCCCCGGATGGAGGCCCAGGGGGAGGACCCCTTCGCGGATACGGACTTGCCTGTGGACTTGGAGTAGAAAGCCGGGGCAGCCGGAAGAAAAGGAGGCGAAAAGCCATGTTTCGGATGATTCACCAGAACTACAATGTGCTGGATTTGGAGCGCTCCTTGGCCTTTTACCGGGAGGCGCTGGGGCTGCGGGAGGCGCGCCGCAGGGAGGGGGAGGGCTTTACCCTGTGCTACCTGGCGGATGAGAGCCGGGGGTTCCAGCTGGAGCTGACCTGGCTCCATGACCGCAAGGAGCCCTACTCCTTGGGGGATAACGAGTTCCACCTGGCCTTTGAAACCGACGACTACCAAAAGGCCCATGCCAAGCACGAAAAAATGGGCTGCATCTGCTACGAGAACCCGGCCATGGGCATCTACTTCATCAGCGACCCGGACGGGTATTGGCTCGAGATCGTGCCAAAGCGGTGAACCATGCCCAGGCGGTGGACCCTGCTCGGGCGTTAAAAAAACCGCCCCTTGCGGGACGGATAGCCTACAAAAATCGGGGAAGTCAACAGGGATTTCGGGAGGCGGCCGGCTGGACCGGCTGCTTTTCCTTTTGGGGCAGCTGAGCCAGCACAATGCCCCCCAGCATCAAGGCGCAGCCCGCCAGCTCTTTGGGGGACAGTACATCCCCCAAAAGGGCCCAGCCCGCCAGCACCGCGAAAACGCTTTCGAGGCACATCAGCAAGGAGGCCACCGTGGGGCTGGTGTCCCGCTGGCCCAGAATCTGGAGGGTATAGCCCACCGCGCCGCTGAGGGCACCGGCATACAAAATGGGAATCAACGCCTGCCGGGCCCCCTCCCAGGTGGGCTTTTCCCAGAGCAGGGACGCCAGCAGGCACAGGAAGGAAGCCACAAAGAACTGAACACAGCTCATCTTCAAGCAGTCGGTTTTGGGGGCGAAATGGTCGATGAGCAAAATATGGGCCGTGAAGCAAAAGGCGCAGAGGATCAAAAGCAAATCCCCCGGGCCGATGGAAAACCCGGAGGTGACGCAGAGCAAAAACAGCCCCACAGTGGCCACCCCCACCGCCAGCCACACCCTGAAAGGAATTTTTTTGCCCCCAAACAGGCCCGTCAAGGGCACCCGCACGATGTACAGGGCGGTGATAAAGCCCGCCTTTCCCGGAGAGGATTCCAGGATGCCAAACTGTTGAAAGGAGCTGCCCAAGAACAGCGCCGCCCCGCACAGCAGGCCCGGCAAAAAGGGGGAAACGGCGAAAGGGACCCCTGGGGAGCCCTCCGACTTGGGCGCTGGGGAGCCGACGGCCTTGCCCCGGCACTTCAGCAGGGCGATGCAGGGAACCAGCACCAGCCCCGCCAGCAGCATCCGGGCGGCGTTGAAGGCAAAGGGAGGCATAAAGTCCATGGCAACATCCTGCGCCACAAAGGCCACCCCCCAGATCAAAGCGGTGGTCAGAAGCATCAGGTTGGCGCGAAGGCTGCGGCTCATGGATATCTCCCTCTCTCCAGGCCCCCCCGGGCAGACCCCGAGGGCGGCGGGCCTTTCCCCGGCCCAAGTTTGCCCATGGTAGCACGGGAAAGGGCATCTGTCAAGGCTGGGGAAGGCGGCTCTCCGCCGGCCCGGGAAGGGACTCTCTTCCGTGCGGCAAAGAGCCAGGCCGCTGAGCGGCCTGGCTGGACAACCTATAAAGTTTTCCTGCCTGCTCGACCTGGGATACCGAGAAGAAACCGTGCGGAATCTTGATAGGGGATTGGAAAGCGAAATCTATGTAAAACCAATCCCTTGGGTATCTGGGTCCTTTCTGTAAAAATCCATCCGGTGTGTTGAGCTTCCAAAGCGATTGAGGCGCTCCATCAAAAGCGGCAATACCGTTTCGGAAACCTGGCTAAGACCTCCGCTGAATGGGGCTATTCCTCAATGCCTTCCACATCGCTTTCGAAATCCGCCTGAACCACCTCAATGAGCTTTTCGAGCAGGTCTTCGTCTTCCACAGGGACAAACTCTTCCATTTCCTCGCCGTTTTCCTCGGCTTCCACAACCTTCATGATATAGAGGTTTACAGCGTCTTCCTCGTCACCGTCGTCCCCATGAACCTGGTCACAGTCTTCGCAGTCGCAGCCGCCGCACTCGCTATCCTGTTGGGCATCGCCCAAGACAACGTATTCCTCACCGTTGTAGAAGAAATAGCGGACAACCTCCAAAAGAACCTTGTTTCCATCCTCATCCAAACCTTCGATGAGGTCCTGGTCCATTTCGTCGGCAGCTGCGCCGCCCATGGGTTGGTCGTCGTTGTACAATGGAATCGCCCCTCTCTCTTGCAGATTTCCAGCGGCCCCGCCGCTGCCCGGCACGCCTGAGGATCAATCGGGATACCGTAGGAGCCTTTTGCGCCGGGCGCACCGCCCGCCTCACCACGCCGCGTCCCGCGGGTCCGTCGCCGTGTCAATACAGCTTGCGATTTGTGGTCATGGCGGCCGCGATGCGGAGCATCATCCCTTCCCTCTCCCTCGTGGCACACCCTTATTATAACCCAACCCCCCAAAAATACAACCCCTTCCACAAAGATTTTGTCCTTGATTTATAAGGGTTTGTGTGATATCCTAAGGGAGTGGGCAGCCCTAGGAGGGTGTGTCCCCTTTCTTTTTGAGAGGGGTCAGGCTGCCGTCCGCCTCTTGCACGCGCACGGCGTCCAGCAGCAGCTTCATGTTGGCCCGAAACCCCGCGATGTATTCGGCCCGCAGGGCGGCCTGCTCCGCCAGCTCCTCCTCCAGCAGGGGCCGTTCCCGGCTCAGCCGCTTCAGCTCGTTGATTCGTTGGATTTTTTCCGGCTCCATGCCCTTGGGCTCCTTTCGCCCCCGGAGGGGGTTTGATAGGGGATCATAGGACGGGCCCCGGCAGGGGCCCTCTCCAAAGGAAGTGTTGTGATGATTCAGGGCAAATGGTTTCCCCAAAACAGCGACCTGACCCAGCCCCTGGCCCTTCGGCAGGAGATTTTCGCCAAGGGCCGGGATGCTTTGGATGAGGAGGCCCAGCAGGTGGTGGTGTACGATGGGCCTTTGCCCGTGGGTACCGCCCGGCTGTGGTGGCGGGAGGGGGCCTTTTGGCTGGGGGAGCTGGGGGTGCTGCCCGCACACCGGGGCAAGGGCTTTGGGGACCTGCTGGTTCGGCTGGCCCTGTACAAGGTGCTGCTGCACCAGGGGCGGGAGGTGCGCCTTGCGGCCCCCCGGGCCGTGACGCCCTTTTTTGCCCGCTATGGCTTCCATCCCGGCCCCGAGAGCCCCACCGGGGAAGAGCCTGTGTTCATGCACCTTCGGGCGGAGGAAATCCAACTGGAGGGCTGCGGCGGCTGCCAGGGCTGCCGTCAGGGCGCGGAGGCCCCCTAAGTCCTTGGGGCGGGTCCCGGCGTTACCCAAAATCACAGCCGCCCCAAAAGCGGCTTAGCGGT
>JARKQO010000112.1 GCA_029974855.1 Eubacteriales bacterium | reverse complement strand
ATGAAAAATGGGCCCAATACCTGTGCCGCTACCTGAAGGAATACCGGGACAGTGGGGTCCGGGTGAAGCGGCTGAGCATCCAAAACGAGCCCGCGGCCACCCAGACCTGGGATTCCTGCCTGTACACCGCCCGGGAGGAGAAGCGCTTCCTGCGGGATTTCCTCCACCCGGCGCTGCAAGCCCACGGGCTGGCGGATGTGGAGGTGTACATCTGGGACCACAACAAGGAGCGGGCCCTGGAGCGGGCCTTGGCTGTTTTGGATCAGGACACCGCCCCCATGGTGGCCGGGGTGGCGCTGCATTGGTATTCCGGGGACCACTTTGAGGCCCTGGGGATGATCCGGGAGCGCTATCCCCATTTGAAGCTGCTGTTCAGCGAGGCCTGCATCGAGTACAGCCGGGAGGACGCCGGGGCCCACCTGGCCAATGCCCGCCGGTATGCCCACGATTTGATCGGCAACCTGAATGGAGGCGTCCATTCCTTCCACGATTGGAACATCCTGCTGGATGAGACTGGCGGGCCCAACCACGCGGACAACTTTTGCGACGCGCCCATCCTGTACCGCCGGGATACCCAAACCCTGGAAAAGCGGCTGTCCTACGAGTACCTAAAGCATTTCACCCGGGCCCTTCCCCCCGGCAGCGTGCGCATCGGCGCCAGCCGGTTTTCCGACCAGGTGGACGTGACTGCGTTCCGGCGGCCGGACGGGAAAATCGCGGCCATTTTGCTGAACCGCACCGCCCGGGAGTTGGCCCTTTGGCTGCGCATCCAGGGGGAGTTGATCCCCGTAACGCTGCCGGGGGATTCCATCGCCACGGCGCTGCTGGCCTGAGGGCATAGGGGTTTGGGGACGCACGGAATCTGGCAAAAAGGGAACGCAAAACAGGCCTTCACCCGGGAACAACCGGGCAAAGGCCTGTTTTGTATCGCTTCCCTGGCGCGTCCTACTTCTCGTGCATGATGTGCCGGGTGGCGGCGTACAGCTGCCCATACTTCCGGGCTAACGGGGCATACAGGGCATGGTTGGCCATGTCCGGCAGAGAACTGCCCTTGATGCGCACCAGACTGCCCAAGGCCTCCAAATCCGCATAATGGCCCACAGCCAGGGCCGCCAGCATAGCGTCCCCGTAGGCCGCGCCGGTCTCAATTTCGGGATATTGCTGGACCTTGCCGCAGATGTCGGAGACAGCCTGGAGCCACACCGGGTTCTTCACGCCGCCACCCACCGCCATGATCTTGTGGGTCTGGATGCCCAGCTCCTGAAAGATGTCAAAGTGCTGGTGGATGCCGTAGCCCACTCCCTCCAAAATGGCCTTGTAGATATGGCCCCGGTTGTGAAGCAGGTTCAGGCCGTAGATCATGCCCTTGGCCTCCGGGTCGTTGATGGGGGTACGCTCGCCGCTGAAGTAGGGGAGCACCACC
>JARKQO010000111.1 GCA_029974855.1 Eubacteriales bacterium | reverse complement strand
ACAGACGTTTTAATCGTGGGATCGGGAGGAGCCGGGCTTTGCGCGGCCCTGGCCGCAGCAGAAAGCGGCCAGCGGGTTACGGTGATAGACAAGGGAGAGAGAAGCGGGTATACCGGCGCGTCGGTGATGGCCCTTCAGTATGTTGCGGCGGCTTTGGGGCTGTGGGACGACGACTCGCCGGCGCAGCACGAAAAAGACACCCTTAAGTGGGGAAGAGGGATGGGCAGCCCGGCGCTCGTTCGCCGCATGACGGAAAAAGCGCCCGAAATGGTACGGGCCCTGCATGATTGGGGCATGGGTTTTGCCCTGCAGGAGGGCAGGCTCCAACTCCTGAAGTTCCCGGGGCATTCGGGGCGAAGGGGAGCCTACGTCCCCTTTCATATAGGCACCGGAAGGGAAATGATGCGCACGCTGGTCCGGCGCGTAAAGGGATATAACAATATCCGATGCATTGAAAATACGCATATACTGGAACTGCTGGCCCATGACGGGCAGATTGCGGGAGCGGCGGGCTTTTCTTTTTCCACAGGTTCCATACTCATCCTAAGAGCCAAGGCTGTGGTGCTAGCCTGCGGCGGCGGCATGGAGGCGTACAGCCGCAATTCCGCCTCCCGGCATTTGACGGGAGACGGCTACCATCTGGCCTATGAGGCGGGGGTACCCTTAAGGGATATGGAGTTTGTACAGTTTGCGCCCTTGGGCACTCTCTATCCTCAGATTCCGGGCATGGCCATGGCTGTGCTTGACCCCATAAGCTACCGCACCGGGGGCAGGTTGACAAACGCCCTGGGGGAAGAGTTCCTGTTCAGATACACGCCTCTTGGCCTTAGGGCCACGCGGGATGATATTGCCTATGCAATAGCCCGGGAGGTAAAGGACGGGAGGGGCACCCTCCACGGCGGGGTGTATTTCGAGCCGGGAGCTGCAGGCAAGGATTTCCTTTTGGCTGAATACGGCGAGGAGTTCATAAAGCAGTTTAAGGAGGCGGGAGTAAGCCTGCTGGACGATAAATTTGAGGTTTTCCCCATTGCCCATTACTTCATGGGCGGGATAAAAATCGACGAAGAAGGGGCTACGCCGGTGAAAGGCCTTTTTGCCGCCGGTGAAGTGGCGGGAGGAATACACGGGGCCAACAGGCTG
>JARKQO010000050.1 GCA_029974855.1 Eubacteriales bacterium | reverse complement strand
GCTGCTCCAGATGCACCAGCAGGGCGATTACCCGGCCCAGCTTTTCTAACTCTCACTGAGGAGGTACCCCATGACCATCTTGCTCACCGGCGGCGCGGGATTCATCGGTTCCCATACCTACGTGGCGTTGACCCAGGCGGGCCATGAGGCCGTTATCGCGGACAATTTCTACAACAGCTCCCCGGAGGTCCTCTCCCGGCTGGAAACCATCACCGACAAGCCCGTCCTCTGGTATGACGTGGACGTATGCCGGAGGGACGCCTTAAGCGCGGTGTTTGAAAAGCACGCCTTTGACGCGGTGATCCATTTCGCGGGCTACAAGGCCGTGGGCGAGAGCGTGGATAAGCCCCTGGAGTACTACCGCAACAATCTGGATTCCACCTTGACCCTGTGCGAGGTGATGCGCCAACACGGGGTGGAGCGCATCGTATTCAGCTCCTCCGCCACGGTCTACGGCATGACGGACCAGATGCCTTTGGTGGAAACCATGCCCACGGGCTGCGCCAGCCCCTACGGCTGGACCAAGTATATGATCGAGCAGATCCTCCAGGACGTGGCCCACGCCAACCCCACCTGGGCCGTGGCCCTGCTGCGCTATTTCAACCCCGTGGGCGCCCACGAAAGCGGCCTCATCGGGGAGGACCCGGTAGGGATTCCCAACAACCTGATGCCCTACATCACCCAGGTGGCCTCGGGCAAGCTTCAAGAGCTCAGCGTTTTTGGCAATGATTACCCCACCCCGGACGGCACCGGCATCCGGGACTATATCCATGTGGTGGACCTGGCCCAGGGGCATTTGGCCGCCTGCACCTTCCTAATGGACCATCCCGGCTGCGAGGTGTTCAACCTGGGCACCGGCGTGGGCTACAGCGTGCTGGATTTGGTGCGGGCCTTTGAGCGGGTGAACCAGATTCCCGTTCCCTACCGCATCGCCCCCCGCCGCCCCGGCGACATCGCCCGCTGCTTCGCGGACCCCTCCAAGGCCAAGAGGCTCCTGGGCTGGGAGGCCCAAAAAACCCTGGAGGATATGTGCCGGGATTCCTGGCGCTGGCAGAGCCAAAACCCCTACGGCTTTGCCAAGGGCTAAGGCCGGGGGCTCCCCTTTTTGAGAAAGATAGGGCATGATTTCCGCCGGAGATCATGCCCTTTTTGCTGAACGCTGTGAAGGCCCCCGGGGCCTTCTTTGTATAAACCGCCTTCTTTTGCCGCATACTGCCTTTGCGGAACCCTCAAAAGGAGGTATGCCCGTGGAATCGCCCCGCCAAACCATTCCTCCCCCGGCCATCGATCCCCAGCCCAGGCCCGGGGACCGGGAAATCTACCATAAGCCCGCCTCCACCACCCACCGGGAACGTCCCCAGGGGGCCTGCGGCGGCGGCCCGCCCTCCTGAAGCCCTTCCGGCATCCCCGATTCTCCCGGGAGGGAAGAACAAGAAGGAGCGTTTTTGATGAACAAGCAGAACATCCGCTCGGACCCCAAGCAATACCAAAACCGGGCGGACCAGCTGTCCCCCAAGTCCAAGCTGACCCAGATGCTCCTGCGGGCCTTTTGGGTGGGCGGGGTGATCTGCGTGCTGGGCCAGGGGCTGGCGGATGTGGGCGTGGCCTTGCTGAAGCTGCCCGCCTCGGCCGCCAGCACCTTTGCCTCCATCGTGCTG
>JARKQO010000035.1 GCA_029974855.1 Eubacteriales bacterium | reverse complement strand
GTCATGTTCAGCAGCTCCAGGGGCGGGTAGGTGTAGGGCTGGGCCATCTGCTTGGGGGCCGCCTCCTGAGGGGAGGCTTTCGTGTCCGGCAGCACCAGAACCGGCTCGTCCAGGCGTTGCCCGCTCATGGCCGGTTGCTGAATTGGGCCGGGCCGCTTATAGGCCGCGTACTTTTCCGGGGCGGGCGCTGGCGCTTTGGGGACCAGGGCCGCAGCCTCCCGCTCAGGGCCCGGCTGGGGCCGCTCCTGGAAAGCCTCCTCCTTCTCCTGGGCGGGAGCGCTTTCTCCAAAAGCCTGCTCCAGCTCCGCCTTGCGCCGCAAAATTTCCTCCATCCGCTGGGTCACCTTTTGGGAGGCCCGGTCCTTGGGGGCCTTGCCCGCCGCCCCAATCCTATTCCCCACCTCGCTGGGAGTGAAAACCATCTCCGTCTGGATCACCGATGGCCCGCCGGGGCTTTGAGGGGGTTTGGCCTTGGCTTTGGCGCCGCTTTTCCGCCAGACAGGGGCCTGGTTTTCCGGGCTCACCACGATCTCATCGTACAGGCCCACCTGCCCGGTGGGCTGCATGGCACCCCCGGGGACCGCCTCCCCATAGCCCGCCTGGGCCATGGCGGGCATCCCCGGCATGGCGGGATACCCTCCGGGTACCAAAGGCACGGGCATGGGCATGCCCTGGATAGGGGGATAGACCATGCCCCCCTGGCTCCAGCCGGGCATTTCCCCCAAATCCCCTTCCTCCTGGGTCTCCTTCTTGCCCCTGCGCCGGTAGGCGGGCTGGGGACGGCTGGCCTGGGCCTGCTCCATTTGCTGCCGCTGCTGCTCCTGGGCCTGCCAAAGGCGCTCCTGTTCCCGGGCCTGGAGCTTGGCGTCGCTCCGCTCCTTCATCTCCCGGCCCAAGGTAAGGAAGTCGAAGCGGGAGAACAGCATCACACAGCCGATGCACAGCAGCACCAGCACCACCATGCTTCCGGTGGCGCCCACATAGGTCCACAGGGCCCAGCCCAGCAGCATACCCAAAGCCCCGCCAAAGGTGTTGTACCTCTCGCAGAGCTGGTAGGCCCCTTGCATCATGCTCAAAAATCCCTCGGGCTGGGGCGCGAGAGCCGCGCGGTTATACTGCACCACATGGTCCATGAAGCTGTTTTCCCCGATTTTGCTGAGCAGGTTAAAAATCGCCAGAATGCACAGATACACGGTGATCATCAGCAAAATGCCCCGCACGGGCATGCTGCGGCGGGCGGAGAAGGATAGCAGCACCCCGCCCCAAATCAGAAACAGCGGAATGCCCAGGCAAAGCACCCCGCCCAGGCCCCGCATCACGGAACGGACCATGTCAAAAGCCGCTCCCTGAAGCCCCGCCATCATGGACAGCAGCGCCAGCACCCCCAGGGCAATGAGCCCGATGCCCGTTACGCTGCGAAGCATCAGGGATTCCGCCGAATATTCACGCGCAACCTTTTTTTTGCCGCGCCCCTTGTGTTGCATTCTTTCCTCCAAGATGATGTATTGCCCTATTGGGTGAGGCGGATGGAGTGAAGGATCCCTGATTCGTCCGCGTGAAGCCGGAGCTGGTAGCTGCCGAAGGTGTAGAAATCGCTCTCCCCCGGGGGGATGCCATAGTCATAGGCCAGGCTTTCGTCAAAGACGGCGGTTTGCTGGGGCTGACCCAAGATTTCCCGCCAGCGCTCCCGGGGGGTGCTGCCGGCCTGGATGCCGAACAGGTTGGCCCGGGCGCTTTGCAGCCCCTCCACCACGGAGTGCTCGTATCCGCCGGTAAGGGCGTCCGAGAGGATCAGGACCTGCCGGAACATGGGCGCTTCCATCTGGTAGTACTTCCCAGCCGGGTATTGGTCCGGCTCCCGCAGCAGGCGGTACTTTTGCACCACGTCGGGCATGGCCTCGCCGATTGCCACGGGCACATGGGGCAGCCGCCCGCTTTCCACCACCTTTTGGATGGCTTCCTTAGCCTGAGCGTCGGAGAGGGCCTGGGGCTGGACCTCCAAGCGGCCCAGCACGCCGTCCCAATTGAGCCATTCCGCTAATTCCTCATAGTAGAAGTGCCCAGCCCCGGCGTAATCGCTGATGAGGGAAAACTGAGACTCCGGGTAGTAGAAGGTCAGCCCGTCCCCGTCCAAGGAGAAGTTGTCCATGGGCAAAGGCGACAGCTGGTCGTTTCTCATGTAGCCGGACAGGTCCTCCGTGAGGGTCCTTTCCAAAATTTCCTCCATGTAGGCCGCCGCTGCGGAAACATCCTCAAACAGCTCCTCCGCCCGGAGGGGTTGGCCAGTTCGCAAATCGTAGCACAGGGCCGTATAGGCTTGTCCGCTTGGGCCGGGGCCGATCTGCCCCTTGGCGCTGAAGGTGACGCTGAGAATATCGTTCTTCAAAAAGGCCTGATAGTCCACCACCAGGCCCCCCGCCCCCTCCCGAAGGGTGCTGAGGGATACCAGATGCCCGGCGATGTCCCCCCGAAGGATGATATCGTCGTTCACGGCCTGCTGGATGCCGGCGTCAGCCAGACCCTCCAACTGGGGATAGGCCACCAGGTTATCCCCCACGGCGGTCCGGACCTCCGCAAGCCTGGGGGAAGCCGCCTGCCCGGCCCCCTGGGCCGTGGAAAAGCAGCATAGGACAACAAGGCATCCGGCGCAAAAAACCGGCAAAATTCTCCTGATGGCGCGTATCATGGCTCCGCCTCCCCTTTCCCTGTTACAGTACCCTTTATTATACAGGGAAAGGGGAGGTGTTGCAAGTTTGTTACACGTTTTGCCAAAGTTTTTATGAACTTGTTTCCGATTCCAAACCTTGCGCCGCCATTCCGGAAAAAATCGGCTGCAGCTGCACCCCGGACAGGGCCGCCGCGATGGTTTTGGGGATCAGGGAAAAATCCGCCACCAAGGACCGGGGCTTGCGGACGGGATCGTCCTGGGTGAAGGGTACAAAGTATATGTTCCGCTGGGCCAGGAGCTTGCCGATGTTCTGGGCGGCGGTGCTGAGCCCGTCGTTGGTGGATACGGCCAGCACCAAAGGCCGGTCGTTGCGCAGGTGGGACTTGGCCCCCAGCAGCGCCGGGGTATCGTAGATGGCGGCGGCCAGCTTTGCCAGGCTGTTGCCCGTGGCCGGGGCCACCAGGTACACATCCGTCAGCCGCTTTGGCCCGATAGGCTCCACCTGCTGCAAGGTGGCAAAGGGCTCCTTCCCGGTAATCTCCAAGGACCGGTCCCAGATGGACTTGGCCGTTTGAAACCGGGTATCCAGCAGGGCCACATTAAAGGAGAAGATGGGCTGTACCTCGTACCCCCGGCGGATCAGCTCCTCCATCTGCTCCAGGGCCTTTTGGATGGTGCAAAAGGAACCGGTAAGCGCAAAGCCAATACTGGTTTTTTTCATGTGGACATTCCCCCCGTAAGTCGGATCATGGCGTCGTAGAGGGCCTGGGCGGCGCTTTCGGGAGGGTAGCGGCCGGGAATGCCGGGCAGGAAGGCCACCGCCAGGCCCATGGCCTCGGCCTCCTGCCGGTCAAAGCCATAGGGGACGCTGGCCAGCTCCATCAGCAGCGCGTCCTTGGGAAATGCCCTCAGCGTCTCATTCCCCAGCACCTGGGCCGCCACGGTGTTCAATAGCACCCGGACGCCCTGGGCCGCTTCGGAAAGCTGTTCCAGGGGAATGGCCCGCAGGCCCTCCTCCCCCGCGTGCTCCCGGGCCCTTTCGCTGCGGGCCGCCACGGTGACGCGTCCGCCCAGGGCATGGAGCTTCAGCGCCAGGGCCCGGCCAAAGCGCCCATAGCCCACCACCAGCGCAGGGCAGCCCATGACGGTACAGGGCAGCTGCTTCATGGCAAAGCACAGGGCCCCCTCGGCGGAGATCTCCGCGTTGGTCTGCAAAAACGCCTCATTCTGGCCGTAGGCCAAAAAACGCAGCCCCTTTCCCTCCCAGGCCGGGGAGAAAGGGAGGCGCTTAGCGTCCTCTCCCAGCAGGACGGTGGCCCCGGGCCGGGCCCTCTCCAGCGTTTCCTCAAAGGAAATAGGAAGGCCCCTCAGGTTTGGCACCAGGCCCTGGGGGGCCGAATAGGGATAGGGAAGCAACAGAAGCTCCGCTTCCTCCAGGGGACAGGGCTGCTCCTCCTGCCGCAACCCCCAGGTATGTACCTCATAGCCTTTCTTTTCCAGCAGCGAGGCCAGGCGCAGGGCCCGCTCATCGCCGCCAACAACCGCCGTCCTTCTCAAAAAAACCGCCTCCCGCCAATGCTCATGCAGCATTGTATGCGGAAGGCGGTGGGGAGTGCGGGGCCGCAGCCCTGTACAGGGCGCGAATTACCTGGGTTTGAAGCTCCGCCGGCTCCCCGCAGAGGGTTAATTTCAGAGGTTCTCCTTGCAGCAGGTCCACCTGGGCCTGCTCCCGGGTCACGGAAAGGCTCAGCAACCGCCCCCGGTACTGGAACTGGAAGGAATATCCCTGCCACTCCTTGGGCAAAAAGGGCGAAAGGGACAGGCCCTCCACGGTGCGCATGCCCGCGAAGCCTTGGGCGATGGCCAGCCAGCTCCCGGCCATGCTGGTGATGTGCAGCCCATCCTGGGTGTCACGGTTCAGGTTGTCCAAATCCAGCCGGGCCGTGCGCCGGTACATGTCCACCGCCTTGTCATAATAGCCCAGCTCCGCGGCCAGCACGCTGTGGACGCAGGGGGACAGGCTGCTTTCGTGGACGGTCATGGGCTCATAAAAGTCAAAATTGCGCTTCTTGGTCTCCCGGTCGTACAGGTGCCCCAAAAAGTACAGCCCCTGGAGCACGTCCGCCTGCTTGATGAAGCAGGAGCGCAAAATCTTGTCCCAGGACCAGTGCTGGTTGATGGGGCGCTGATCCTGGGGAATGGCGGAGGCGGGCATCAGGTCCTTGTCCAAAAAGGTGTCGTGCTGCACAAAGACGCCCAGCTCTTCGTCCTGGGGATAGTACATCCCCGCCACGATCTCCCGCATCCGGGCCAGCTCCTCCCGGGTTACGCCCAGCTTATCCTTGCGCTCCCGGGAAGCCTGGGCCGCCACCGTGTAGAAGAGCTCCATGCTCCAGGCGGCGATGCGGTTGGTGTACCAGTTGTTGCTGACGTTGTTC
>JARKQO010000587.1 GCA_029974855.1 Eubacteriales bacterium | reverse complement strand
ATATGGATCAGGTCCGTGCGCACCTCCCGGAATCCGGCCGTCAGCACCGGCTGCAACACGGCAATCGTCCGTTTCAGGGCCTCGGGGTCCAGGGGAAAGGCGTCGCGGGGCTCCAGCGGCGCGCCCTGGCCCAGGCGGGCCGGGTCCACGGGCGCAGCCGGCGCATACGGTTCCCGGCCGGCCAGGGATTCCACCAGTTCGGACCGGGCCAGGAGCAGCCCGACAAAAGGATCGATAAAGGAACGGGCATGGGGGCGCTCCCGGCGCAACAGGTCCAAATCGTCTGAAAGACCGTATGACATGGCGGCTCCTTGCAGTTTGCGGACAAGGCGTACGATCGTAGCACTGCCAAGATTGCATGCTCCAGTCAACAGCAGGAGCATGGCGTCGGCCTGCCGCGGTTGTGAAATATATTGCTATATTTAAAATAACCTAATAATAACAGTCCAACAAAAAAAGACTGCATCTCGCCGGCATGCCTTAAAATCCTCGCACCATTGGTGCCAAAGCTTGATCAAGTTCGATTCTTTTGACCCCTACTGTCCTCTTTTTTAAAAAAACAGTGTGCCAGAAAAGACATAGCACCCACCCCCCTGTCGGAAGGCCGCCAGGGGCGCAAGCCGGTGCAAGGAGGCGGTATGGGCATTTCGCGGCGGGGATTTATGAAACTCACGGGGGCCGGCCTGGCCTGCCTGGGCCTGAAGGACCTGGGCCTGGACCCCCGTCCGGTGGCGGCCTACGCCACCAGCCTCAAGATCGAGGGGGCCAAGGAGTACCAGTCCACCTGTCCCTTCTGTTCCTGCGGCTGCAGCATCCTCATGTTCGTCAAGGACGGCAAGTTCATCAGTTCCGAGGGCGATCCCGACTATCCGGTCAGTGAAGGGGCGCTTTGCCCCAAGGGCGCGGCCTTCCATTCCATGCACGTCAGCCACCACCGGGTGCTCACGCCCCGCTACCGGGCTCCGGGCAGCGACAAGTGGGAGGAAAAGGACTGGGATTTCGTGCTGGACCGCATCGCCAAGCGGGTGAAGGAAACCCGGGACCGCGACTTTGTGGAGAAAAACG
>JARKQO010000172.1 GCA_029974855.1 Eubacteriales bacterium | reverse complement strand
GAGAACCGCATCCTCCAGCTGCTGCTGGAGCGCAAGGGCTCCACCGTCAGCCGGGACGCGCTGATGAACCGCCTGTGGGACAGCGATTGCTTTGTGGACGACAACACCCTCACCGTGAACGTGGCCCGGCTTCGCAAGAAGCTGGAGGACCTGGGCCTCAGGGATTTCATCCTCACCCAGCGGGGCGAGGGGTACAGGGTGGATTTGGCATGAAAAAAGCGCGGCTTTTCTTCCGGCTTGTGATGGGGTACGGCAAAACCTATTGGCGGGTTTTCGCCCTGGCGCTGGGGCTTCTGGGAATTTTGGGACTGCTGCACCACTTGGGGGGCGGGACCTTCCGGGAGGTTTCCTACGCCCTTTTGTTGATGGGGGTCGTTTTGGCCCTGGGGCTGTTTTTCTCCTTTTTGGGCTATGCCCGGCGGCAGTTGCTGCTGTGGCAGGCCCTGGCGCACCTGCCTCCGGAGCCTCAATCCTTGCCCCAGGCCCACACCCCCCTGGAGGAGGGCTTCCGGGCCTTGGCTTTGGCCTATGGGGAGCAGTTCCGCAGGCAAGGGGACCAGGCCCGGCTGCTGGAAGCGGAGCGCACCGACTACTATACCCTTTGGGTGCATCAGGTGAAAACCCCCATCGCCGCCCTGAACCTGATGGCCCAAAGCGACAAGCCCGTGGACCGGGAGTTGCTGCGCCAGGAAATCTACAAGATCCAGCAGTACGCCGACGCGGCCCTGAGCTTTCAGCGCCTGGGGAGCATGGCCTCGGACCTGATGCTGACCTGGGTGGATTTGTACCCCCTGTGCTGCCAGGTGGTAAAGCGGCTGCGGCCCCTGTTCTCCTACCGCCGCATCCGCCTGGACATGGAACCCTTTGAGTGTCAGGTGCTTTCCGATGCCAAGTGGCTGGGCCTGGTGCTGGAGCAGGTGCTGACCAACGCCCTGAAATACCAGCCCGAGGGGGGCCGCGTCACCGTGGCCCTGGCTGCTCCCCAGGTGCTCACCATCGCGGATGAGGGTATCGGCATCCGGGCCGAGGATGTGCCCCGGGTTTTTGAGCGGGGCTTCACCGGCCACACCGGCCGGGCCGGGGAAAAGAGCACCGGCATCGGGCTGTACCTGTGCCGCCAAACCTGCCTGGGGCTGGGGCACCGGATTTCCCTCGCCTCCCGCCAGGGGGAGGGCACCACCGTCACGGTGGATATGCGCCGGGAGGACTTCGAGGCCTTCTAGGGCTTCGCCCTTTCCCGTGCCCTACCCCGCCTTTTTCCCACCCTCTTCCCTTACAAAATTGTAAGCCGGGCCGGCATCTTTGTAAGGCAAATCCAGGGCAACCCTTGCCCAAAAGCGCTATACTGTGGATCGTCCCACATCTGGGCGGAAAGGATGAATTCCATGGTATTGCTGGACATCAGAAACCTTCAGAAAATCTACACCACCCGCTTTGGGGGCCAGAAGGCCCAGGCCCTGGCGGATGTGAGCTTCCAGGTGGAGGCCGGGGAGTTCGTGGCCATCATGGG
>JARKQO010000523.1 GCA_029974855.1 Eubacteriales bacterium | reverse complement strand
AGGGCTTCCGGCTCCAGCCGGGTGCCCCGCTCCAGGTGCAGGATTTCCAGGCTGGCCCGGTGGCCGTGCAGCCGCCCGCTGCGGCGTTCGAGAATGGGCAGGAAGCGGGAGCCCAGTTGCAGCCCGGCAAAGCGGGCCCAGACCTGGCGTTCGCCGCTGGCAAAGGGTTGGGGAACACGCAGGGAACCCGGTTGGTGGCGGGCCTGGTGGTTCAGGTGGCGGACGAGTTCGGTGAGCGGCATGTTCTTTTCCTGGTGCGCTGAAAGGGGCTCAGTTTCTGTCCCGGGGCCCGGAGCGGACAACTAATAAAAAAGCATGAGCTTTTGGGCTGGCGGGGGCGGGAAAATGGCATAAGCAAATCAGAAATGAATCGTTCCCCGGGGTGGCGCGGGTTTCTAGACTGGCTCCACATCAACGCAACGGAGCCCATCATGCAGCGCCCATCCCTTATCGCCGGCTTGTTCGCCGCCACCCTCCTGATTTCTCCCCTGGCCCAGGCCCAGACCACCCTCCTCAATGTGTCCTACGACCCGACCCGGGAGCTGTACCAGGAATTCAACCCGGCCTTTGCCAAATACTGGGCCGCCAAGACCGGTGAAAAGCTCAGCGTCAAACAGTCCCACGGGGGCTCCGGCAAGCAGGCCCGGGCCGTGATCGACGGGTTGGAGGCCGACGTGGTGACCCTGGCCCTGGCCGGGGACATAGACGCCATTGCCGACAAGGCCAAGGTGCTGCCCCCCGACTGGCAGAAGCGCCTGCCCCTCAACAGCACGCCCTATACCTCCACCATCGTGTTCCTGGTCAGGAAGGGCAATCCCAAGGGGATCAAGGACTGGGACGATCTGGTCAAGCCCGGGGTGCAGGTGATCACCCCCAATCCCAAGACCTCCGGCGGCGCCCAGTGGAATTACCTGGCCGCCTGGGAATTCGCCAAGCGCAAGTACGGCGGCGATGACAAGGCCCGGGAGTTCGTGAAGCGGCTCTACAAGAATGTGCCGGTGCTGGATTCCGGGGCCCGGGGTTCCACCATCACCTTCGTGGAGCGGGGCATAGGCGATGTCTTCCTGTCCTGGGAAAACGAGGCCTTCCTGGCTATCAAGGAGCTGGGGCCCGACAAGTTCGACATCGTCGTGCCCTCCCTCTCCATCCTCGCCGAGCCGCCCGTGGCCGTGGTGGACAAGGTGGTGGACAAGAAGGGCACCCGCAAGGTGGCCCAGGCCTACCTGGAGTATCTCTACAGCGAGGAGGGCCAGGAAATTGCCGCCCGGAACTACTACCGCCCGACCCTGGAAAAGGTGGGTAAGAAGTACGCCAGCCAGTTCCCCAAGGTGAAGCTGTTCACCATCGACGAGGCCTTCGGCGGCTGGAGCAAGGCCAAGGCCACCCACTTTGCCGATGGCGGCGTGTTCGACCAGATTGTCTCGAAGTGATCCGGACGCCATGGGGACAAAACGGGGCTGCGGCCCCGTTTTTGTTTATACGGATTCGAACATAAGCAATGAAGTTTTTATTATTTTTTGGCTTGCTGCGCTGCAAATAAACTGGCCCGGTCAAATCTTTCACGGGAAGTTCAGCATGTCGCAAAATCGTTTCCTGGCCCGCCTGATCGGCGGCGTCGGCCTCCTGGCCGCCAGCCTCGCCCCCGCTTTTGCGGATACCACCCTCCTCAATGTGTCTTACGACGTTTCCCGGGAGCTGTACAAGGAGATCAACCCGGCCTTTGCCGCCCAGTGGCAGGGGAAGCACCGGGAAAAAATCAACATCAGCCAGTCCCATGGGGGTTCCAGCAAGCAGGCCGGTGCCGTGATCGGCGGGCTGGAGGCGGACGTGATCACCATGAACCAGGCCCCCGACATCGACATCCTGGTGGAGCGGGGCGGGCTGGTGGCGGCAGACTGGAAAAAGCGCTTCCCCCACGAGGCGACCCCCTACAGCAGCATTTCCGTGTTCCTGGTCAGGAAGGGTAACCCCAAGGGCATCAAGGACTGGTCTGACTTGGCCCGTCCCGGGGTTGCCGTGATCGTGCCCAACCCCAAGACTTCCGGCAATGGCCGCTACAC
>JARKQO010000521.1 GCA_029974855.1 Eubacteriales bacterium | reverse complement strand
GGGTTTCGTCCCGGAGGGTGACGGGCTTTTCGTTTCCGTTTATGCGAAAGCCGTATTTTTCATAAAATCGCCGGGCCCGGGCATTCTTTGTCAACACCCACAGGTGGGCCTTTACGCAGCCCATCTCCCGGAGCCGGGCCAGTAGAAAGCCCATGAGGGAGGCGGCATACCCCTGGCCCCAGGCCTCCGGCAGGAAGTAAAAAGAGACGATTTCCCCCAGGGCCGGATTGTCCTCATCCCGGGACAGGCCGCAGCTTCCAGCCCCCAGGTCCTTACCCCCATGGGAGAGAATAGCGGTATGGAACCGCCGGGTCTGGAGGTGACGGCGGAAGGTATCCTCAAAGAAATCATCGGAAATCTGGGACAGCAGCCCCTCCGAGAAGATGCCCCGAAAACCCTCCCTCCAGCCCACGGCATGGAGGAAGCTGGCGGATTGGACATCCGCCTCACTTTGTACCCACCGAAGCTCCATGGAACATTCCTCCCTAGGGTGTGTTTTCTTGCTTTTCAGCGGCTTTGCTAGGCTGCCGGAACAGCCTCCTGGGTGGGTTGCTCCCCATCCTCCTGGGCCCCGGGGTCCTCCTTCATGGCCAAAATTACCGCCAAGGCCAGCAGGTATAAGGCCAGGTTCAGGGCAAAGGGCAGGCGGCCGTCCACCTTGGACAGGGCCCCCGCCACGCCCCCAAAGGGCGAGCTGATGGCGATCATCAGCGTGGTCAGCAGCGCCATGATCCGGGCCCGCTCCCGCTTATCCACAAATACCGCCATCATCAGCTCCTTGCGGGGATACACCAGCCCGAAGGCCACCGCGTCCAGAAGGGTGTATAGGATCAGGGGGAGAAGGGTGTTTTTGGGGCTCACCATCAGCAGCCCCTGGCTGAGCATGTACAGGATCAGCCCGGCGGACATGGGGGCCTTGGTGCGGTACTTTACCAGGTTATGCTGAATGCCGAAGAACAGCAGCATGACGCAGGCCCGGATCATGGGGAAGTAGGCCAGGTAGTTCTCGGGTATTCCCAGGCCCGCCGTGGCGTACAGGGCGTAGAAGTTGCCGCTGACCATCAGCGTGATGTTCACCACCACCATCACCACCAGGGTGGTCACGGTGCCCCGGTTCCGGAAGATTCTGGGGATCAGGTGCCAGTATTCCGCCACCAGCTTGCCCATTCCCCGGCCCTTGGTTTCCGCCTTGCGGATTTTTCCCTGCCGGGTTTCCGTGGTCCAGCGGGCGGTGATCAGGCATTTCACCATCATGGCCAGGGCAAAGGAGCCGTAGAGAATGCGCATCACCGGCACCAAGGAGTGGCGCTGGATCAGCGCCCCGGAGATGGGGGAGAAGAACACCGCCAGCAGCCCGGCGATGAGAATCCAGTTCCAAATGTTCAGGATGGATTTTTCCTCCGCGTCCTCCACCAGCAGGCAGACCCAGGCGGTCTGGTTCAGCTGCTCAAAGGCGTTGAGGATCATGGCCGCCAGGAAGAACCAGTAGTTCTGGGCAAAGGCCCAGATGATGCAAGGGACCACCCAGCCCAGCATATCCCCCAAAATGGTGGTGGTTTTGCGGCCCAGCTTGTCCGTGATGACGCCCCCCAGGAAGGCCCAGAACACCTGGGCCAGCAAGGCCGCGGACAGGGCCAGCCCGATCTGGATGTTATCCACCCCCAAAGCCCGCATATACACGGCGGTAAAGGGGGCGATGAGGCTGTGGGGGATGCCCCAGAGGGGCTCGATGAACACGCAGGTGCGGGGATTGCCCTTAAGGGCGAACAGCAAATCGATCAGGGGATGCCTCCGCAGCCGCGCCCTCAGGGAACCGGGTTTCGCCATGGCAAAGTCAATCCTTTCAGGGATAAACGTAAACCGGGGCTGCCGCGCAAGCCGGTATCGCGCACGGCAGCCCCGGCATTCTGATGATACTTCGGGAACGCCCTTACTCGTCCTCCAGCAGGGCCAGGTCCGGGTCCTCCTCCAGCAGCTCCAGGTCGCCCGGGTCCCTGAAGGAGGTGGGTACGGCAGTGTCCCCGGCCTTTTTGGCGGCCAGAATGGCCATGGCCTCGTCCCGGATTACCTTGTCGATCTTCTGGTAGATTTCGGGGTTGTCCTTGAGGAACTGGCGGGCGTTCTCCCGGCCCTGGCCGATGCGCTGGTCCTCGTAGCTGAACCAGGCCCCGCTCTTGTGGATGATATCCCGGTCCACGGCCATATCCAGGAGGGTTCCGGCCTTGCTGATGCCCTCGCCGTAGATGATGTCGAACTCGCTGACCCTGAAGGGCGGAGCCACCTTGTTTTTCACCACCTTCACCTTGGTGCGGTTTCCCACCACCTCGGTGACGCTTTTCAGCTGCTCGCCCCGGCGCACATCCAGCCGCACGGAGGCGTAGAACTTCAGGGCCCGGCCCCCGGGGGTGGTCTCGGGGCTGCCGTACATCACGCCCACCTTCTCCCGAAGCTGGTTGATGAAGATGGCCACGGCGTTGGTTTTGCTGATGACCCCCGCCAGCTTGCGCAGGGCCTGGCTCATAAGCCGGGCCTGGAGGCCCACGAAGCTGTCCCCCATTTCCCCCTCGATCTCCGCCTGGGGCACCAAGGCCGCCACGGAGTCGATGACCACCATGTCCACAGCGCCGCTGCGCACCAAAGCCTCGCAGATTTCCAGGGCCTGCTCCCCGGTATCCGGCTGGGAGATGTACAGCTCGTCGATGTTCACGCCCAGGTTGCGGGCATAGACCGGGTCCAGGGCGTGCTCCGCGTCGATGAAGGCCGCCACGCCGCCCAGGCGCTGGGTCTCCGCCACGCAGTGGAGGGCCACGGTGGTCTTGCCGCTGCTTTCCGGCCCGAAGATTTCCACCACCCGGCCTCTGGGCAGGCCGCCCACCCCCAGGGCAATGTCCAAATCCAGGCAGCCGGTGGAGATCACCTGGAGGTTGGCGTCGGCGGCAGCGTCGCTGAACTTCATCACCGCGCCCTTGCCGTAGGTCTTGTTCAATTGGGCCAGCGCGCTTTCCAGGGCCTTCAGCTTCTCTTCCCGCACGCTGTTCTGATCCGCCGCGGCCTTCTGGGCGGCATCCTTTTTGGGGGTTTCTTTCTTGGCCATGGTGTTTCCGCCTTTCCTATGTATGGCATTGTGGTATCCGTTGTGTGGTTAGCCTTGGGCCAGCTCCTCCAGCAGCATGCGGAGGGCCTGGGCGGTGGCCGCCTTGCGTATTCCCTGGCGGCTTCCGGTGAAATGATGTTCCTCTACTTTGGCCCCCTTGGGGCCCGCGATCCCCAGAAATACCGTGCCCACAGGGGTATGGGCCGTTCCGCCCCCAGGGCCCGCCAGCCCCGTGGCGCTGACGGCCACGCCCGCCCCCAAAGCGGCCTGGGCCCCTAGGGCCATCTGCCGGGCGCAGGCCTCGCTGACCACGCCAGGCGAATCCAGAATCTCCTGGGGAACCCCCAGCAGGTCCCGCTTGATCCGGGGATCATAGCTGACGATACCCCCCAGCAGCGCCCGGGAGGCCCCGGGCACCGAGGCCAAGGAGGAGGCGATCATCCCCCCGGTGAGGCTCTCCCCGGTACCGATGGTAAGCCCCCGCTGTACCGCCAAGGAAAGAACGGCCCGGCACAGGGGTCCGATCCCGGACCTCATGGGGTCTTGCCTCCAAGGCCTGCCAGCACGGCCCTGTTGCGCACAAAGTAATCCACCCCGGAGACCAAAGTCATCACCATGGCGGCGGCCAGGAGGATGGAATCCATGGGGAAGGGGGCGAAGGGCTGGTTTTTCAGCACATAGACCACCAAGGTGAGAAGCTGGAGGGTGGTTTTGGTCTTGCCCAGGGGCCCGGCGGCGATGACCCGGCCCTGCTCCACAGCCACCAGCCGCAGCCCGTCCACCGCCAGCTCCCGAAACAGCACGATCACGCAGGCCCAGGCCGGGAAGCGGCCCAGGCCGCAAAGGGTGACCATGACGCACAGCACCAGCAGCTTGTCCGCCACAGGGTCCAAAAACTTGCCGAAGTTGGTGATCAGGCCCCAGCGCCGGGCCAGATGGCCGTCCAGCCAGTCCGTCAGGGCTGCCGCGATCAGCACGATCAAAGCAACCACCTGGCAAAGGGGCGTATCGATAGACAAAAATACCAGGCACACGGGGATCAACAGCACCCGCAGAAGCGTCAGCCGATTGGGCCAGTTCATACCATCACTCCTATGAGATCGTAGGGCTTGGCATCGGTGATTTCAGCGTTGACGAACTGGCCCAAAGCGGCGGTTTCCGCCTGGCTCAGCTCCACAAGGCCGTCGGTCTCCGGGGCTTCGGCGGCGGTGCGGCCAATGGCCTTGCCCCCTTGACGCAGCTCCTCCACCAGGACCTTTTCTTTCGTGCCCACCCGCAGGCGGTTCCGCTCCAGGGAGATGGCCTGCTGGGCCTGCATCAAGGTATCCAGCCGCTGCTGGGCCACCTCCGCAGGCACCTGATCCGGCATCAAGGCGGCGGCGGTGTCCTCCTCCGGGGAGAAGGCGAAGGCCCCCAGCCGGTCAAAGCGGATTTCCCGCACAAAGTCCATAAGAGTCTCAAACTGGGCCTGGGTCTCCCCGGGGAACCCGGTGATGAAGGTGGTGCGGAGGGTGAAGCCCATACCGCGGGCCTCCTTCAAGAGGCGGCGCACCGAGGCCATGTCCCCCCGGCGGTTCATGCGGCGCAGCAGCAGAGGGTCGGCGTGCTGCAAGGGCAAATCCAGGTATTTGCACACGTTGGGCTTGGCGGCCATGGCCTCCAGGAGGGGCATGCCCACCTCATCGGGATAGCAGTACAGCACCCGCAGCCATTCCACCCCGGGGATGTCCGCCGCCTGGGTCACCAGCTCCGGCAGCAAAGATTTTCCCGCCAAATCCAGCCCGAAGCGGGAGGTATCCTGGGCCACCAGAATATGCTCCTTCACCCCCTGGTCCGCCAAAGAGCGGATTTCTCCCAGAACGCTGTCCATGGTCCGGGAGCGGAAGCCGCCCCGGATCAGGGGGATGGCGCAGTAAGCGCAACGGTTGTCGCAGCCGTCCGCCACCCGGATGTAGGCGGTGTGGGGGGCGGTGGTGAGCACCCGGGGGCCCGTGAGCACAGCGCTCTCCCGGCCGCAGTAGGAGGCCCGGCGGCCCTCCAGGGCCTGGGCGATGGCCTGGGGCAGCCGGGCATACTGGCTCACCCCCATCAGCAGGTCCACCTCCGGCAGGTCCTCCATCAGGGCTTCCTCATAGCGCTGGGCCAGGCAGCCCGTGGCCACCAAAAGCTTGAGCTTCCCGGTCTTTTTGTATTCCGCCAAGGAGAGCAAGGTGTCGATGGACTCCTCCTTGGCGGGCCCGATAAACCCGCAGGTGTTGACGATGAGAATATCGGCCTCCTTCTCGTCCGCCACGATCCGGTAGCCGTTTTCGGTTAAGATGCTGAGCATGAGCTCGGTATCCACCCGGTTTTTGCTGCACCCCAGGGATACCACCCCAACGCTCATCATACCGGCGTTCCTCCATGTGCTGTAGTGCGGTAGCAGCGCTTTGCGGGAGCAAAACACTCTACCTTATAGTATATCATGTTTTGGCTTTTATGGAAAGAGGGGTAACAGATGTTCGGCAAACAAAGCGTCGGGCATGTTCCGGCCTCGCTGCCAACCCTTGCCAGGAGGGGTTTTTTTTGCTATGCTTAGGGCCTACGCGGGGGGAGGGAAGGCCTGTGGAAAGGCCCATGCGGGAGATGCTGCGGCGAAGCCACCGGCGGGTTTCCCTTCATATGCCCGCCACCGGGGGCCGGGGGCCCTGGGGGAAAATAGACCCCTACCGGATGGAAACCACGGAGCTGGCGGTAACGGACGATTTGTACCGGGCCCGGGGGGCCATCGCCAGGGCCCAGGCGCTGGCGGCCCGAAGCGCGGGAGCGGCCCATACGGTTATGCTGCACGGGGGAAGCACGGCGGGGGTTCAGGCCATGCTGCTGTACGCCGCCGGCAGGGGGCAGCAGGTGATCCTGCCACGGAATTGTCACCTGAGCGCCTTGCATGTGTGCGCTTTAGCAGGGATTGAGCCGGTGTTCGCCCGGGTTTCCTATACGCTCTGGGGCAGGCCCTACACCTCCCTTGAGGCCTACCGGGAGGCCATGGATAGCCACCCCCGGGCCAAGGCCCTGCTGGCAGTGAGGCCGGATTACTATGGGCTCCTGGGGGACTTGGGGCCCCTGGCCCGGGAGGCCCATGACCGGAGCATGCTGCTGCTGTGCGACGAGGCCCACGGGGCCACCCTGAACTGGCGGCGGGACATGCCCGGCGCTCTGGCCCTGGGGGCGGACATGGCAGTGCAAAGCGCCCACAAGACCTTGCCCGCCCTGAACGCGGGGGCCTGGCTCCACGCCATGGGAAGCATTGATATTCCCCGGTTGGAGAGCCTATTGCCCATGCTGCAGACCAGCAGCCCCTCCTTTGTGAACCTGCTGTCCTTGGACGAGGCCAGGGCCTGGATGGACCGGTATGGGGAGGCGGCCTGCGCCGGGCTTAGGGCAGCCCTGGACCGGTTCTATGAAAAGGCCCGAAGTCTGGGCTATGAGCGGGCCCAGGAGGACGCGCCTCCCGGCTTTGGCTATGACCCCCTGCGGCTAGCGCTGGCGGGACCCATGAGCGGATACGCGCTGGGGGAGGCCCTGGGCGCGGCGGGCATCGATGTGGAAATGAGCGACGAGCGCTGTGTGGTGGGCATTCTACCTCTGCGCGGCTACGAACGGGCCTTGAAAAAGCTCCTGTCTGCATTGAGAAACATTTCCCGGAATTTTTCTTATCCTTCCCTCTTGACCGCGCGAAGCGCGGTCAAAAGCGGGTCCAGGGATGAAATCCCTGGCGGGGATGCAAGGGGTGGAACCCCTTGCCCG
>JARKQO010000498.1 GCA_029974855.1 Eubacteriales bacterium | reverse complement strand
AAACAATTCTGGCAGAGTTTCAGGCACTATTCCGATGCCGTCATCCCGAATCACGATGACCGCGTCATCGTTTTCCCGCCGTAACGTGACCAAAACGCTGCTGTCCTTTGGAGTGAACTTGAGCGCGTTTTGCAAAAGGTTTCCAACCGCCTGCGTGACACGGGCCGGATCCGCGTACAGCCGGATCTGTTTTGCCTGAATCTCTGTTTCCAACCGCACTCCTTTTCGTTGGTACTCCAATCGGATATCTTCCACAGCGCACCTTACAATTTCGTTCAAATCGATGGTTTCTTTTTTCAGCCTGATCTTATTTTGATTGATCCGCGTCAGTTCCAGCAGATCATCCACCAGTCTGCATAACTGGTCTGTCTGGCGGTGAATAATCTCGTGTGTTTTTGCGATTTGGCGGGGATCCTGTTCGATGCCAAGCACCTGGATTCCCGCGGAAATGGCGGCCAGCGGATTCCTTAATTCATGGGACAATACGCTGAGAAATTGGTTCTTGTTCTTATCGGCTTCCTCAAGCTCCTTCACAAGGGCCCGCGCTTTTTGTTCGCTTCTGCTCAGTTCTTCTTGGGCCAGCTTTTGTTCCGTAATATCGTTGAATGCCACCAAGGTGCCGGCGTATTCATTCTCCCCATCCAGCACAGGCGTTCCGCTGATGGTAGCCCAAAGGGCGCTTCCATCCTTCTTTTTCAATTTGAGTTGATAGCGGCTCGATCTTCCCGACCGGCGTATTTCCCACGCTTCATATCCCTGATCCAGCCATTCATCCGCGACAAAGTCCGTCCAGAACCTCCCGATCAACTCCTCCTTGGGGTATCCCAACATTTTGGCGATTCCTTCGTTTGCCTCCGTTACATATCCGTCCTTGTCCCCCCACCAAAACCCGTCGTTGGCCGTTTCAAAAAGCTTGCGGTACTTGGCCTCACTCTTTCGCAGCGCCTCCTGGGAGCGGGCCCTTTCCTGCATTTCCTGGCTTTGAGAGATGATGATGGCCGCAGCCCGGGTCAGGACGGCGGCGAGCTCATGGTCCCGGGCCGCAGCTTCGCGCGGTGATTTGTGGTACATTGCCAAGGTGCCCACCACCCTGCCCGACAGCGTCTGGGTCGGGAAGGACCAGACGGCCCGAAACCCGTACCGCTCCGCCAACCACAGCCAGGGCTTCCAGCGCGGTTCCTGGGTAACGTCGGGGGTGATGACCGGGTGGCCGGTGTAGGCGGCCAGCCCGCATGCCAGCGAGTCCGGACCGATTCGGAAGCCGTCCACGCACTCCGCATAGGTTTCGGGCATGCCCACCACATGGTGCAGCTCGCCCTTGGCGGGATCGGAGATATAGAAGGCGCATCTCACATCGTTGCCCGCATATTCAATGGCGGTGCGGACCAGCACACCCAAAGAGGCTTCCAGCGGCGCCCCCCCTACCGCGGCCTGGAACGCCTCCTTTTGACCCGCCAGCCACGCCTCGCTCTCACGGAGCAATGCCTGGGCGCGCGCCTGCTCCACCGGGGCCCAGGCGCGCCGGGCGGTTTCCCGTACCAGCTTAGCAAAAAACGCTTTCCGTTCATTTGTTTGAGGGGGGATATCCTCCAGGCCCTTGGGTTTTGAAATATCCGTCAGCAAAATGGCAAGCGCGTCCTGGTCCGCCAGAGGGATGGCGATCACATCAAACCAGCGGCCAAGGGCTTGGCTGAACATCTCAAACCGGTCCGTTTTGCCTGTTTTGACGGTCTCCCCATATTTGGCGAGCCAACCGGGCTCCCTATGGGAAAGCAGCTCCGTGGCTTTCTTGCCCAGGATTTCCTCTTTCGTGGATCCCAAGAATTCCACATAAGCGGCGTTCACATCCAAAAGCAGATAGTCGGCGGGCTTCCCCTGACCGTTATACAGCAATTGTACGATTTGAATTCCTATCGCTATGTGATCCAGCGATATCCGGCAATCATCCCCGCCGCTTTTCCGTGTGCTCATGACGGTTCCCTCTTCTGTCCAGATGCTTGCGGTTGTGGAGATAAATCAACGGTTCATGCGTATGCCGCATCACAGACGTGTACACAACGTCAATGCCAACCAATAAGGCTGTCCGTCCCGCCGCTGGAAAATTGGGTTGCCGCACCCGCTCGATCGCTCGCTTCTTCCATTATAATCCAGAACGCTTTTTGAGTAAAGAAATGCTTTATCTTTCCGGGCGGGGGTGGGAAGGTGACGGACGAGCTTCCCCAAAACCAATCATTGACAAAAAACCCTCAAAACGCTATGATATCCCTTAGTGAGAAATGAAAAGGGACACGGAAGAAACACTGCTTTACTTTATAGGAGTGATGGCATGAAGCTCAATTCCAAGCGTACCGTTCTGGTGGGGCTGGCGTTTTTATCCATCTGCGCCTTCTGGCAGCTTTACGACAATGTGGTGCCCCTGATCCTCAAGGACACCTTCGGCATTTCCGACGGGGTGGCCGGGGTGGTGATGGCCCTGGACAATGTGCTGGCGCTGTTTTTGCTGCCCTTCTTCGGCATGCTGTCCGACAGGAGCCGTACCCCCATCGGCAGGCGCATGCCCTACATTTTGGGGGGTACCGCCGCCGCGGTGATCCTCATGAATTTGCTGCCCTTGGCGGATAAAACCCGCAATTTTCCCCTGTTTATCGTGGGGCTGGGGCTGCTGCTGATCGCCATGGGCACCTACCGCTCCCCGGCGGTGGCTTTGATGCCGGATGTGACCCTGAAGCCCCTGCGCAGCAAGGGCAACGCCGTCATCAACCTGATGGGGGCCCTGGGCGGGGTGTATACCTTGGGGGTCACGGGCTTTCTGGTGAAAAAGAGCGCCCAGGGCGCGGCCCCGGACTATACGCTGCTGTTTGTGGCGGTGGCGGCGCTGATGGTGGTATGCGTAGGGGTGCTGTTCCTTACCATTAAGGAGAAGAAGCTGGCCCAGGAAACGGCTGTGGCCCAGGCGGCTTTGGACGCGGACGCTTCAGAGGCCCCGGAGGCCGCCAAATCCGCCTCCGGGGAAGGCCCCAAGGGCTGGGCCTCTTTGGCTCCGGAGATGCGCAGGAGCCTGGTGCTGATCCTCTGCTCCGTATCTTTGTGGTTCATGGGCTATAACGCCGTCACCACGGCCTTTACCAAGTACGCCAAGGAGATGTGGGGGGCGGAGCTGGGGGCGTCCTCCGGGTATTTGATGATCGCCACCGTGGGCGCGGTGGTTAGCTACCTGCCTGTGGGAATCCTGGCCACGAAATTTGGCCGCAAGCGAGTGATTCAGGGGGGCATTTTGCTGCTGGCGGCCTGCTTTGCCAGCGGCGTGGCCTTTGCCAGCCTAAGTCCCAGCATTTATGTGATGTTCGCCTTGGTGGGGGTGGCCTGGGCCATGATCAACGTAAACTCCTACCCTATGGTGGTGGAGATCAGCAAAAGCGGGGACGTGGGCAAGTTCACCGGCTATTACTACACCTTCTCCATGGCCGCCCAGATCGCCACCCCCATCCTCAGCGGCCTGCTGCTGCAATATGTGGGGTATTGGACCTTGTTCCCCTACGCGGCGGTGATGGTGGCCCTCTCCTTTGTGACCATCTCCTTGACCAAGCACGGGGACAGCAGGCCCCAGCCGCCGGGAAGCAAGCTGGAGGCCTTTGACGTGGGGGATGATTGACCGTGGGCCTGCTGATTGCCTTGGTGGCTGTGGCGGCGCTGTATTTGTGGCTCATCGGCTCCTACCCCCGAAGGCCGGAGAGCGCCGCGTTTCTGGTGGGCGGGCTCTACGCCCACCGGGGCCTTCACGACGGCAACCGCAAGGTGGCGGAAAACAGCCTGGAGGCCTTCCGGCTGGCCGTTCAGGAGGGCTATGGCATCGAGCTGGACGTGCAGCCCACCCGGGACGGGCAGCTGGTGGTGTTCCACGATGATAGCCTGAAGCGGCTCTGCGGCCGGGAGGCGCGCATCAGGGATTTGACCTGGGAGGAGCTGAAGGCCCATCCCCTGCCGGAGGGCAGCCTCATTCCCCTGTTTTCCCAGGTGCTGGAGCTGGTGGCGGGAAAAGTCCCCCTGATTGTGGAGATCAAGCACTATGGCGACCCCAGGGAAAACGCCCGGCTGACCCTTCAGGCCCTCAAGGCCTACCGGGGCCCCTTCTGCGTGGAGTCCTTCCACCCGCTGGCGCTGTGGTATTTCCGCTTTCAC
>JARKQO010000493.1 GCA_029974855.1 Eubacteriales bacterium | reverse complement strand
GGCATACGGGATGGAAAGCCCGGCGGGACCCCAGTTGCCCATGGGGGTGTACGGGAAGGAAAATCCGCAGGGACCCCAGCTTCCCATGGAGCTGTACGGGATGGAGGAGGAACCCCTGGGCCCGGAGGTTGACATGGAGGTGTACGGGAAGAAGGAGCCGGCCGGGCCGGAGCTGCCCCTGGTGGTGTACCGGGTGGAACAGCCGGAGGGCCCTCCCTTTCTGGTGGAGGGCGACGCCCGGGGGTATGAATACTTTGACTGCGTGACCCAGGTGCGGGATTTGACCGTGCCGGACGGCAAGGTGCTGACCTACCAGTTCAACGACTACGGCAATGTGGTGGCGGTCCACGACGAGCTGGGGTTTGCCGCCTTTGCCAAGTTCGCGGGCACCGGCAAGCCCAACACCCCGGAGTCGGTTTCCAAGCTGCACCGGCTGGTGGTGAACCTGCTGGATTCTCACGATTTTACCGCCGACAGCGGATGGAAGCGGGGCGTGATCGGGGCGGACGGAACCGAGCGGCAAGCCCGGGAGCCCGGGGCCATGGGCCTGGAGCTGCTGCGGCTGGAGCGCCCGGCCCCCGGGGAAACGTCGTATGGGGAGTATGCGCGGCCCTGCGAAGCGGGGGAGCACACCTTCTCCGCCCGGGTATCCAGCGACGGGGAGGCCGCCGCCTGGGTGGAGATGGCCTGGCAGGATGGGGAGGGCCAGTGGCATGCCAACCCCAGCCCCAAGGTGCGGCGGATCGGGGTGCCCCTGACCCTGAGTTGCACTTTGGATTTGCCCCAGGCGGCCACGGTACGCTGCCGGGTGCTGACGGCGGAGGGGAACGGCTGGGTCTGGTTCGACCGGGCGCAGCTGGAGCGGGGGGCCCTGCCCAACCGGCATAATCTGCTGCGGAAGGCCAACTTTACGGCCTTGGAGGCTGGAGCCCCGCCCCAGGAATGGATGCTGGCGGAGGAAGGGGAAGCGCCTGCGGAAGGCGGCGAGCCCCCGGCCAACCCTATGCTGGAGATCGCCCAGGCCCAGGACAGCGTGAACAAG
>JARKQO010000485.1 GCA_029974855.1 Eubacteriales bacterium | reverse complement strand
GCCGCGGGTGATGTGCTCCGCCGCCCAGAGCTCCTGCAGCCGGCGGATTTCCGGCGCGTGGGCCCGTGTCAGGCCGCCGTACTGAATTTTTCGTTCCATACTAGTATCCCGGCCCTTTTTTCCCGATTTTTATACCATTTTCAACCGATTTGCTCCAATACGTCCCGGGTTTGGGCCCGGAGCAGGCGGCCGTAGAGCCCCTCCTGCGCCATGAGCTCCCCATGGCTGCCCCGCTGTACGACGCGGCCCTCCTCCAGCACCAAAATCTGGTCCGCGTTGCGGATGGTGGACAGGCGGTGGGCGATGGCGATGATGGTCATGCTCCCGGCCAGGTCGCGGATGGCCGCCTGGATCTCCCGCTCCGTCTCCGCGTCCACGGAGGCGGTTGCCTCGTCCAGAATCATCACCGGGGCGCGGCGCAGGATGGCCCGGGCGATGGCGATGCGTTGTTTTTGGCCGCCGGAGAGCCGTACCCCCCGCTCCCCCACCCGGGTCTGGTAGCCCAGGGGCATTTCCAGGATGTCCCTGTGGATGCGGGCCGCCTTGGCCGCGGCCACAATTTCCTCCTGGGAGGCGGCGGGGTTGGCGTAGCGGATATTTTCCTCGACGGTGCCGTTGAACAGGAAGGTGTCCTGGAGCACCAGGGCGATGTTGGCCCGCAGGCTTTTGACGGTGATCTCCCGGATGTCCTGTCCGTCCAGCAGGACGCGTCCGGCCTTGGGGTCGTAAAAACGGGGGATGAGCTGCGTCAGCGTCGTCTTGCCCACCCCCGTGGGGCCCAC
The DNA here is from genome assembly GCA_029974855.1 of Eubacteriales bacterium. The sequence goes on along the minus strand of JARKQO010000485.1, from coordinate 1,614 downwards.
CAGGGCCACCATCTGCCCCGGCGCACAGGAAAAGCTGATGTCCTCCAGCACCGGCTGGCCCTCCTCATAGGAAAAGCTCACGTGCTCGAAGGCGATTGCGCCCCGCGCCGGGCCGATGTCCTTCGCCCCCGGCAGGTCGTCGATCTCGTTGGGAGTGTCCAGGATGGCGGACACCCGCTCCGCGCCGGCATAGGCCTGCTGCATCTCCTCCAGGATGCGGGCCAGGCCCGCGATGGGAGCGTAAAACAGGGAGAGGTAGAGCATGAAGGCCACGATGTCCGGCAGGGTGAGCTGGCCCTGCAGCGCCAGCAGCCCGCCGAAGCCCACCACGATCACGTTGCCCACGGAGGACAAGAATTCCACCGCCGGGTGAAAGGCGGCGCTCAGGCCCAGGGCGTAGAGGATGGATTTGGTATACACGTTGGACTGGCCGGTCACCTGCTGCCGCTCGTAATCTTCCTGCCCGAAGGCCTGGATCTCGTGGACGCCGGAAAAATTGTCCTGCAGCTTGGAATTTAAATCCGCCAACGCCCGCTGGGCCACGCGGAAATTGGGCCGGATCTTCGTGGCGAAGAGCCAGCCGCCCCAGAGGATGAAGGGCACGGGGATGCAGGTGAGCAGGGCCAGGCGCACGTTGATGGTGAGCAGGACGGCCATGACTCCCACCACCGTGACTACGTTGGTGACCATCTCCGGGATGATGTGGGCGTAGAGCAGCTCGAAATGGGCCGTGTCGTTGACCACGCGGCTCATGAGGTCGCCGGTCTGCTTGTCGTGAAAAAAACGCAGGGACAGGTTTTGGATGCAGTCGTAGACGCGGATGCGCAGGTCCTGCACCAGGTTCCAGGCGGCTTTGTGGGCCAGGTAGTTGCTTAAATACCGCAGCAGGATGCGCAAAAGATAAATGCCCACCAGCCCCGCCGCCAGCATCCCAACAGTGCGGGCGGGATCCGGGCCGCCGCCGTCCTCCACCACCTGGATGATAGACGACAGGAGCCGGGGCGCGGTCAGGTTGACCAGGGTCAAAAAGAAGGTGGACAGGATCGCCGTCAGATACAGGCTCCGGTACCGCAGGGCTGCCTTTCCCATTCTCCACAGCAGCTTCATGTAGCTTCTTCCTCCTGTTTTTCTACATTTTTCGTCAGTATACCAGAAAACCGGCGGTTTTGCAATCCTCTGATACGCCGTCCCCTCCCCCACAGGGCCGCTCCCCAAGCTCCTTTTGAAAGGAGCTGGCCGCGAAGCGGCCTGAGGATTGTCGTCCCCCCGCAGGGTAAAGGTTCCCTTCCTCACGAAGAAACCCACACATGGTTCTATTCACGAAGTACAGCCGGCGGCCGCGGGTTTTGCGTTGACGTGCCGGGCTGCGGATGGTATAATTTTGTACACCATGCGGGCAGGAGGGATATTTTGATCAGGGTCGGGATTTACGGCGCTTCCGGCTATATGGGAAGCGAAGCGCTGCGCGTGTTGCTGAAACACCCGGACGTATCCGTGGAATGGGCTACCAGCAGGTGCGACGTGCCCATCGAGCACTACCACAAGAATTTTTAGGGCAGGGGCGTCCGTTTTGTCAAGCCGGAGGAGGCCGCCGCGTGCGACGCGGTTTTCTTC
>JARKQO010000399.1 GCA_029974855.1 Eubacteriales bacterium | reverse complement strand
TTTGTTGGCGATGACGCCCATAATAAGCGTGTCATCTAAAAAAGCGGGCAGCTCGTCGCTGTCCGCTTCTTCGGGGCTTTCAATATCTAATTGTAAATTAGTTCGCTCAGTATAGCTTCCTCCGCCGAGTGCCGGATGTTGTTCATCAGGCCCACCCATTTCATCTGATCGGCGGCTTTCAGTTCCTTCGTCAACTCTGAAGTGGTGGGCAACACCACCTACCGGTATCCTCCCCGGGAATACGATGTCCCCGCCCTGCCGGAGGGGCGCTGCGTCCTTGCAATTCGCGCCATCTTCCAAAACGGGGGCGGCTTTACCCCCGGCAAGCAGTACCTGCTGGCCACCGACGCGGGAGCCCTGGACCTTTCAGGCCCCTGGCGCTTTCACCGGGGGGGCGAGGCCCAGCCCCCGCCCCCGGAGACCAGCCTGATCCACCAACCCACGGGCCTTTTCAACGGCATGATCGCGCCCCTGGCGCGGTACGCGGTGAAGGGCGCCATCTGGTACCAGGGGGAGTCGGACGGGGACCAGCCCCAGGGGTATGGGGCGAAATTCGAGGCCATGGTACGGCAGTGGCGGGAGCTGTGGGGGTATGACTTCCCCTTCCTGTTTACGGAGCTGGCCTACTGGGAGGGAGGGCCGGATTGGGACGCGCTGCGGCGGGAGCAGCGCCTATGCCTGCGGGTGCCCGGCACAGCCATGGCCGCCGCGGCGGATTTGGGCGAGTATAACGATTTGCACCCCCAGGGCAAACGGCCCGTGGGGGAAAGGCTGGCGCGTTGCGCCATGCGCCTGGCCTATGGGGAGACGCTGCCCCCTTCGCCCTTTGAAATCATAGGGGCGGAGTAAGGCTTTTGGCGGGGGATGAAAGGCCAAGGGGCACCGCCATGCACGCAAAAAACCCCTCCTGTCCGCAAGATCAATCCTTCGCGGACAGGAGGGGGTGTTTTCTGTCAGTATTTCCTCACCAGGGCGGCTCAGTCAAAGGGGTGATACTCATACTCCAGCTTCGTCAAATCGCCGTTTTCGTCCAGCTCAAAGGACGCGTAGAAGGTGAAGTCATCCCTTTCCTCCCTGACTTTCAGGAACCACGCCACCAGGTCCTCGCAGGGCGCGTTCTCCACTGGGTCCATCATGTCGGTGGGCATCAGAATTTCACAGTTCTCCGCCAGCCCAAGCGCGTAGACCCCATCCCCGCTTTCGTCAAAGCCTTGAAACTGGGGGGCATCCTCCCCCTGTGACAGGTCGATGCTGCCAAAGCAGCCCTGAACAGTCACTTCCGGGGTGACCACCTCCGGGAAATCGCCATTCTCGTCGAGTTCCGCGTCGTCGTTGCTGAAAATGTCCAGCACCAGCAACCGGTCGTAGCCTTCCGGATTGACGGGGCTCACAGGGGCGGCCAAAGCGGCGGGGACCATCAACAGCAAAGCGGTAAGCAGGGCAAGCACCTTTTTCATAAGCTGTTTCTCCTTTTGTTTAATGGGTCAATCCGAACGTTCCCACCAGTCAGCTTGATTGTAACGGATATGGCCCTCCATTTCAAGGGGTTTTTGGCAGGAAATTCCTTTCGTCCCAAGGGGCCCCGCCGCCGGGGGACGTACCCGCTTCAGCTTTTGGGGGCCGGGGCCTTTACCACGATGAGCTCCAGGGTGTCCCGGTGAAGGTTGCGGACGTTCATCTTGGTTTGGTATGGGATTTTCAGCAGCGTCCCGGCGGGATATTCGTGGATGTCCTGCTGGTCCAGCCCAATGGAAAGGCGGCCCCGCACAACGGTCATGTACACGTTGGAGTTGGAGAAATGCTCGGGCAGCCCTTCGTTTTGGGGAAACACCATGTGCAAATAATGGACGTTCTCGTCAAACAGAACCTTTTCAATGGCCTTTTCGTTGCTGTCCGCCAGCTTGAAAACCTGCTCCACCATCGTCGTAACCCTCCTTGCCTTTCTGTAGGATGATTCTACCATCAGGCCCCCTGTCCGGTATGTTGTCAAAACCACGGAAAGAAATACTGTCAATTCTTTGCCCCAGGGGCTGCGGGTAATCCTTCAAATTCTTCCTTCCAGGGAATTTCCATCCACAGTCCCCGGACCGTGATGGGAAGGATGCTATACCCGGAGTGCTTCAGGTCCTCCGGGTTCCAATGGTCCAGGAGGAGATGGGGCTTTCCGGCGATCTCCAAAATGAAAGAGCTTTGAGCCCCGAAGGTCTGGCGGTAGCCGGGGCCGGAGCAGGGGTTGTCCATCAGCTTCATGCCGTTGGAAAGCTGCGGGGAAACGCTGTACAGGGCGCTGTTGGGGTCCCAGCCGGTGCAGCCGGAGGTGACGCAGTAGTACAGCCCCTCCTGGTACCAAAGGGCCGGGGCCTCCCGCTCCTGGTCGGCCATGGCGGGATGGCATACCCCGGTAAAGCCCAGAAAATCATCGGTGAGCTCGGAAAAATACAGGGTTTTGTTCCAATCCCCGCTGTGAACCAGAAAGGCCCTGCCGCTGACGGGGTCCCGAAACAGGGTCATATCCCGGCAATCCCTGCGGTTGGGGGCCCGCGCCCCCACAAAGCGGAAGGGTCCCGCAGGGGAATCCGCCACGGCGCAGCCGGCCATGGCTAAAGTATAATCCTTGTTGTCCGCGTGAAACCACATCACGAACCGCCGGTTTTTGGGGTCGTAGAGCACCTTGGGCCGCTCGCATACCCGGGAGGGATGCAAGGGATGGGCCGGGTCATCGGGCTGGGCCGGCAGCACGACCCCCTCATGATGCCAGCGGCGCAGGTCCCGGGAGGAATAGCAGGACACCCCCACCAAGGGAACGCTCCGGGACGTGGTGGGCGCGTCCTTGTTTTCCCCATACCAATAATAGGTTCCCTCATGGAGGAGGATCATGCCGCCGTGGGCCTGGATGGGAAAGCCCCGGTCATCCAGCCAGCAGGTACCGTTCTTCACAGGGTCCTTCCTTTCAGCCCAAATCCGGCTCGTCATGGAAGGAGATGGCCGGACCGCGTACCCCTTCCGTTTCAAACACAACCCATTCATTGCGGCCTGGGCGCAGCAGGGGGGCGGGCACATACAGCCGCCGTTGGGGCCCCAGGCTCCAGAACCGCCCCAGGCAAAAGCCGTTCAGGAAGGCGCAGCCCTTGCCCCAGCCGGTCATGTCCAAAAAGGTGTCGCAGGGCTTTTGGACATCCAGGGTAAAGTGGAAAAAGGCGGGGGCGCTGTCCCTGTCCGGTGGCAGGCCGCCGGAACCCTTAAAGGGCAGCTTTTCCAGGCTTTCGGCAGCAAAATCCAAGGAATATTGGGCCCAGCCGGTATGGAAGCGGCCGTTGAGCAGCACGTCCCCGGCGATGCCCTTGCGCTGCCTGCGCATATAGGGGCCAAAGTTCACCCGGCCCATGTTTTCCACCAAAATGTCCAAAGGGGTATCCTGGGCACAGGTCCACTTGACTTCTGCCTCCGTTAGCAGCTCCCGGTCATACAGGGTCAGCCGGGGCTCCCCGTTCAGGAACACCTGGGCCCGGTCGTTGGCTTCCCAGAGCCGGAATTTGTCCAGGGCCAGCCCCTGGGGCAGCCGGGAACGGTACAGCACATAGCCGTAGGCCTGGCCCAGGGCCTCCATGGACTGGGGATGCAAGCTCTCCCGGGGAGCGGGAAAGGCTTCCAGGGCGTCCCAAAGGGACACGGCCCCGTCCGGGGAAAGGGTCCCATAGGCGGCCCGGGGCGTTTCCGGCGGCAGCGGGTGGGGAACATGCCCCTGGGGCAGAAAGGCCCGGATTACCTCCTGGCAGGCCAAATACTTGGGGGTGACGCGCCCGTCCTCCGTGAGCAGCGCATCATAGTCGTAGGAGGTCACGTCCGGGGTCAGGGAGTCGTAGTAGTTGGAGCCGTTCAGGAAGCCGAAGTTGGTGCCCCCGTGGAACATGTAGAAGTTCACATGGCCCCGCTCCAGCAGGACCCGCAGGTCCCGGGCGCAGGCCCGGGGGTCGCCGGCGTGGTGCTTGCCGCAGCCCCAGTGGTCAAACCAGCCCACCCAGAACTCCATGCACATCAGCGGCCCCGCGCTTATATGCCGCCGGAGGATGTCCAGCCGTTCCGCCGCCTTGGAACCGAAATTGGCCGTGGGCAGCGCCCTGGGGATACCGCCCGCCATGAGGGTGTCCTCCATGGGGCCGTCGGAGGTGACCAAAGGCACGGTGACGCCCAGCTCCCGCATCATGTCCCGCAATGCCGCCAGATAGGCCTTGTCGTCGCCGTAGTAGCCGTACTCGTTTTCCACCTGCATCAGCACAATATTGCCGCCCCGGTGAATCTGCAAAGGGGCCAGCAAGGGCAGCAGCCGTTCATAGTAACGCCGCACATACTCCAAAAAGGGCCCTTGGCTGGAACGGAGCTCTATGCCGGGCCTCTCCAGCAGCCAGGATGGCAGGCCCCCAAACTCCCACTCCGCGCAGATATAGGGGGAGGGGCGCACAATGGCGTACAGGCCCAATTGCGCCGCCAGGCTCAGAAAGCCCGTCACATCCGCCATGCCGCCGAACTCAAACCGCCCCTCCCGGGGCTCGTGGAGGTTCCAGGGCACATAGGTTTCCACGGTGTTGCAGCCCAGGGCCTTCAGCTTTTCCAGCCGGTCCCGCCAATATTGGGGCACGGTGCGGAAGTAGTGGATTCCCCCGGAGATGATTTGAAAGGGCTTTCCATCCAGATAGAACCCGTCCCGAACTTCAAAGGCAGCCACCGTGACCTCCTCCTATTCCTTCACCGCCGCCGCGGAGATGCCGTCGAAAATATAGCGCTGGAAGAAGGCGTAGATGATCACCGTGGGCACCATCACGATGACGATGGCCGCCGCCAGCAGCTGCCAGGAGCCCTGGCGCGAGTTGGCATAGTTCATCAAAAAGGTGGTGAGGGTTTTCAGCTTGTTCTTGGGCATGTACAGGTAGGGGATGTACATGTCGTTGATGATGTTCACGGACTTGATGATCAGCAGCGTGGCCGTGGCCGGGGCCAGCAAAGGGAAGATGATCTGCCCGAAGATGCGGAAATACCCGCAGCCGTCGATCAAGGCGCTCTCATCCAAGGATATGGACAGCCGAGAGATGAACTGCCGGTAGATGAACAGCTGCATCAAATCGCTGGCCACATAGATGACGATGGGGGCGTAGAGGGTGTTGTACAGCCCCAGGCCCTCGATCACCTTGAACCGGGCGATTTCCGTGACAAAGGTGGGCACCAGCATGCCCATGTAAAACAGGGCGAATACCATTTTGCGGAATTTGAACTGGAAGCGCTCCAGGCAATAGGCCGTCACCGAGCCAAAGAGCACGTTGAACAGGCCGCTGACGGCCACGATCAAAAAGGTGTTTTGGAAGGCCACGGGCACCAGCTTGTCAAACCACACCCTTTGGTAGTTTTCCAAAGTGATTTCCGGCCCGGGAGGGGGCAGCAGGGGGGAATAGTTTACCATGCCCGCCGGGGTCTTGATGGAGGCGAAGATGGTCACCAGCAGCGGCCCCGCCACGATGGCGGTAAGCAGCAGGCATACCCCGTACATCACAACCCGGGAGGCGGCTTTGCGGGAGGAGAGGCCCCTAAGCCGGGGCGGCATGAAAGCAGGGGCGTTCATCGGTCCTTCCCTCCCCGAAGCGCCGTCACCGCCTTGCTTTGCACCAGGTGCACGGCGATGATCAGCAAAATGATGGCGATGGCCATGGTGGAGGCCATGCCGAATTTGTTGAATTTGAAGGCTGTGTTGATGGTATACAGCGTGAAGGTGGAGGAGGCGTAGCCCGGGCCGCCGCTGGTCATCACAAAGGGAATGTCAAAGGCCTGGAGAGCCCCCCGCACGTTGTCAAACAAAATGAAATCGATCACCAAGGTGATGGAGGGAATCTGGATGAAGCGGAACTTCTGCCAGGCGTTGGCCCCGTCCACGGTGGAGGCCTCGATCACATCCGGGGGGATGGATTTCAGGGCGGCGATGAACAGCACCACGTGGTAGCCGGAATACCGCCACAGGGACACGCCGGAGAGCACATAGTTGACGATGCCGGGGTTGCTGAGCCAGTTTTGGATCAGGGGCTTCATGCCCAGTACCGTGAGAATTTCGTTGAAGGCCCCGTTCACAGGGGAGAAGAAATAGGAAAAGGCGTAGGAAATGGCCACGCCGTTGATGATGTAGGGCATGAAGACGACGGATTTGAAAAAGGCCGAGCCTCTGAACTTGGTGTTCAGCATCACGGCGGTCATCAGCTCCAGGGGGATGAAGAGCAGATGGACAAAGAAGTAGATGCCGTTATTGCGCAAGGACAGCCACAAATCCGGGGATTTGGTCAGCATGTCCAGGTAGTTTTGAAAGCCCACATACAGAAAGTTCAGGGAAAAGCCGTCCCAGTTGGTGAAGCTCATCCGCAGCAACTCCAAGGTGGGGTAGACCACGAAGGCCAGCAGCAGCAGCACCGGGACGGCCAGGCACACGGAGATGAACACATTGCGTTTCCGGGAGAGCGTCGTCATGGGAAATACCTCCGGGAACGGATGAAAGACAGGATGGGCCTGTCTTTCATCCGTTGGATCAACATGGAGTGGGCAGGCGCTTATTTCAGCCCAAGCTTTTCGCGGGCGGCCGCCCAGGTGTCGTTGAGCTGCTGGAAGGTGGCCTGGAGGTCGAAGTCCTCGGTGAACATCATGGCCCCCAGCTTTTTGTAGTCGAACTGGGTCTCGGACACCATGGCGGTGAAATCGTCCCCGCCGCCGTCATAGGTCACGTACACCAGCTCATCCGTGAGGGCCGCGTCGGCGTATTGCAGCACCGCGTGCTTCTCCTTGGGGAAGGGGATCATGGTGCTGTCGTCGGTGGTGGCCCCATTGTAGTCCGGGTACCATTCGTCGCTGAAGAAGAACTCCAGGAAGGCCATGGCAAGCTCGGGATTCTCGGAGTGCTTGGTCACGGAGAGGAAGCTGTCCCCCTGGACGGTGTAGCGGAAGGGATCGGCAGCCACATCCCGGAAGGGCATGTAGTAGGTGCGCAAATGGGTGGTATCCGCCGCGCCGGTCAAAATGGTGTCCAGGCACCAGCTGCCGGAGACGATCATGGCCGCCTTGCGCTGGGAGAAGAGGGCCGCCGCCTGGTCATGGCCGATGCCCAGGGGGTCCTTGCCGAACACGGGCTTGGAGAACAGGTCGTAAATCTTGGTGTAGGTGGCGTACATGTTGGTGCCCTCGGCAAAGGGGGCGTCCAGGGTGGCCATGGTGTTCCAGTTCTGGCCGTCGCCGTTTTGGGCGGCGGGCATGAACTCCACAAAGGGATAGTCCGGCCACTCGTCCTTCACGCCCATGGCGATGGCCATGAAATCCGGGTCCGCGGCGCCAAAGTGCGCCTGCACCGTTTCGGCGGCTGCCACAAACTCGCTCCAGGTCTGGGGAATGGCAACCCCGGCCTCCTCATACATGTCCTCCCAGTAATACACGTAGTCGCCGCCCTGCTGCATGGGCACGCCCAGCACCTTGCCGTCCACGGCGTAGCCCTTGGCCAGCAGGTTATTGGCCGTGGCCTGGGTGTCGGTCAAATCCAGCAGGTAGTCCTTGAAACGGGCCAGGGTAAAGGTCTTGTTGAACATCAGATCCGGCAGCTGGTTGGCGCTGGCGCGGATTTTCATGGCGTTCCAGTACTCGGAGTCGTCCTTCACCTTTTCCACTTCGATTTCCACATTGGGGAAATGCTTCTGGAAGCGGCCTTGCAGGTCCAGTTCGTCATAGAGGGTGTAGGCCAGGTTGTCCCAGATGGCGATGGTCAGCGTTGCCTTGATGTCCTTGTCCACCTCGGCCATGGCCCCGGGCAAAGCGCTCAGCAGCAGCATGGCGGACAGAAGCGCGGCGATCCATTTTTTCATGAAATCCCTCCTCATTTTTAGGAAGCCCCAGGGGGCTTCCTTCCCTATGCCGGAATTGTAGCAAAGGGGTCCCGGCTTTTCCATGCGCTCAGGTTCGATTTATTGACCTTTCGTTGGATGTTGATTTTTTGTAAACCGAGGGGGGAACCCCCACCTGCCTGCTGAATACCCGGATGAAGTGCTCGGTATTGCGAAAGCCCACGGTTTCGGCAATCTCGTACACCTTCAGATCGGCCCGCTGCAGCAGCTCCTTGGCCTTGGCCACCCGCAGGGAGTTCACAAAGGCGGATACGCTGGTGCCAAAGGTTTTGTTGAAGCGGGTGGAAAAGTACTTTTCGCTGAGGCCCACCGCGTCCGCCACCAGGCGCACCGAAAGCAGAGGATTTTGGTATTGGTCCAGCAGAAAGCGCCGGGCCTGGTCCATCACATCCGCCTGGGAAAAGTGAAGCTCCCCGGCCAGGAAATCCGCCAGGAACCGGAGGAAGTTGGCAGTCCAAAGCTCGCACTCCGGGACGGTTTCAAAACGGCGGACCCGGTGGGCATAGTTGAACTCCTCCCCGCCAAAGACCCTGGACAAGGAGGCGCCCAGGCCGGACAGGAACAGGCCCGCGTGGTACACCACCGCCAGCGCCAGCTGATCGGCCCGCTCCACAGGTTGGTGAAATAAAGGGGCGAAGAGCTGGGTGCGGGTCTCGTTCAGCAGCAGGTCGTTGCCGCTTTTGAGGGCGTCCAGCAAAGGGGAGAGGGCCTGGGCCGAGGCCAGGGCGGAGGGGAGATCGAATTCCGCGTACCGGGCGGCGGCGATGATTAGCCCCGGACCCAGGACCACCCGCATGGATGCGTGGCGAAGGCATTCCTGGAAAGCCTCCTCCAGGACCTCTGCCCGGTCGGCCAGGCCGCTGAGCCCCACGGAGGCGGACAGGTTCATATACACCTTCCAGGCCCGGGTGATCTGCCGGCACAGCTCCGTGGCCGTATGGGAAGCGGCCAGGGCGCCGGTTTCCGGGGGAATGCGCAGGCCCAGCAGATACCGGGAGGGGGAGAGGCTGCAAAAGACCCCGTCTGAGGCCACCCGGTGAATCTGGCCCGCCAGATCGCACAGGGGGCCCGCCAGGTCTTGCTCCAGCCCGGAGCCAAAGCGCT
>JARKQO010000161.1 GCA_029974855.1 Eubacteriales bacterium | reverse complement strand
GAGAAACACAATGGCCCAGGCCATCACCAGCACCACCACCGTGCGGATGGCGGTGGCCAGGTTGGAGTTGACCCCGGCAATGCCCATCTTGGCCAAAATGGAGGTGAGCGCGGCAAACACCGCTCCCAGCAGCGCATAGATAATCCACATGGAAAATCGCCTTCCTCTCTTTCCAGGCCTGCTTCTTCCTCCCCTATCATACAGCAAAAGCCGCCTGCCCACAAGGCGGCCGTCAGGAAGCTTTTCCCTGGGTGATCAAAGCGCTCCCCTGGAAACCCTATCATATGGGAGGCGATGGCATGATCCGCATGGAAAACATCGAAAAGGGCTATCCCCTGGGCAAGGGAAACCAGGGGCACTGGTTCTCCCTGCGGCCCTGCAGCGGGCCCAGGATTCGGGCGCCCCTTGCCTGGGGAGCCCCCGCCCCGCTGCTGCCGGTGCTGCGGGGCGTGAATCTGCACATCCGCCGGGGGGACTACGCCGCTCTTTTGGGGCCCAGCGGCAGCGGCAAAAGCACGCTGATGCACATTTTGGGCTGCCTGGACGCGCCCCAAAAGGGCCTGTACCGCCTGGACGGGGTGGAGGTGAACGGCCTGAGCCCCCAGGAGCTTTGCCTGGTCCGCAGGGAAAAGATCGGCTTTGTGTTCCAGGGCTTTCAGCTGATGCCCAGGCTCACGGCCCTGGAGAACGTGGCCTTTCCCCTGATGCTCCGGGACATGGGGGAGGAGCGGCGCTTCAAAACCGCCATGAAAGCCCTGGAGAACGTGGGCCTGGGGGACAGGGCCTTCCACAGGCCGGGGCAGCTCAGCGGCGGCCAGCAGCAGCGGGTGGCCCTGGCCCGGGCCCTGAGCTATGAGCCCAAGCTGCTCCTGTGCGACGAGCCCACCGGAGCCCTGGACGAGGAAAGCAGAGACGAGGTGCTGGGGCTTTTCTCCGCCTTGCACAAGGACGGCCATACGGTGGTGCTGATCACCCACGACCCGGGGGTAGCCTCCCGGGCCCTGCGCCGCTTCCAGGTGAAGGACGGGCTGGTGGAGGAAATGCGGGACTAAGGGGGCTCACTCCACCGGCATGATCACCTCCGGGGAAAAAGGCACCCGCTCCGCTGTTTTCGCGGCAAAGTCCACCTTGTACCCCATGCCGTCCTTGTGGAAAAAGCCGGAATCCGGCTCCACCTTCACATAGCACATGTTCTCATCGTTTTCGTTGTTATGCTCAAAATACCAGGGGGCGAACACCTGGATCAGCTTTGCCCGGATCTCGCTGTTTTCCGGCCGCAACGGATGCCCGGCCCGGTAGGCCCGGCCCTGAAAGCGGTGAAAGCTGTTACACAGCGACACATAGGGGTTCTGCTCTATCTCCCGCACCTTTACGGACTTTCCGTAGGTGACGATCCAGAATACCCCGTCCTCATAATAGGCGTCCACCACCCTTTGGGAGGGCCTGCCCTCCTCCGCCGTAGCCAACACAAAAAAGACGTCTTTGCCGAACAATGCCTCCAGAGCCTCCAGGCTCTCCTCATATGGGGTCATGCTCCATTCCTCCCTATCCATATCCCGTTTGATGGCAACAAGGCATGGTCCGGCCCCTGGGGTCCGTCCCACGCCTTGCTTTCCCCTTTTCCCCGGGCCCTTTTCCTATGCCCGGACGGCCTGCTCCTGGAGGGTGGCTCCCTGCTGGGGCTTGGGCACATGGTACTCCGCACCCTGGTTGTACTTCACCGTCTCCGGGGGCTGCTCCAGCAGCTGGGGCTCCTTCAGGCATTTTTTCATGATTGCGAAAAGCTGGGCAT
>JARKQO010000337.1 GCA_029974855.1 Eubacteriales bacterium | reverse complement strand
GCGATGTTGCTGGCCATACTCACAAAAAGGATGTAAAATGCCTCAAAGCCGCCGTGCCCAGCGCCGTACATCAGGGCGTTATGGTCGTTTTCCCGGCGCTTTTTCAGCACCGTTTTGAAGGCGGCGTAACGGCCCGTCTCCTCGAAGAGGCCGGCCATGAGCCCGCCGAAAACGCCCAGGAGCCAGATGTTGCTTTGGATGGCCTGCCCCAGGGCGGAGCGCAAAACCAGGCTGTTGACAAACCCCTCCAGCGCCAAAGCAAACAGGGCGAATACCGCCACGCCGACCCAGAAGGGCGATCTGTCCGCCTGGTATTTTTTTCTGAATACCAGAAACAGGATCAGCGGAATGGCGATGCCCGCCAGCGCCGCCACGGCCATGAATCCGATGGAAACCGCAGGCACCCTGTACTCCATCTTTCTTCCCCCTTATACCGCCGCGCGGCTCTTATGCATCGGTTTTGACCGGATCAGACGCCTTTGGCAATCCGCTCCAGGGCCTCCTGGGTTTTCTCCAAGGTGTTGAAGGCCGTAAGGCGGAAATATCCCTCCCCGCTGGGGCCAAAGCCCGCCCCGGGGGTGCCCACCACCCCGGCCCCCTTCAGCAGCTTGTCAAAGAAGGTCCAGCTGTCCAGGCCCGTGGGGGTTTTCATCCACACATAGGGAGCGTCCACGCCCCCAAAGGCGGTATAGCCCGCTTGGGCCAGACCCTCCCGGATCAGGCGGGCGTTGTTCATGTAATAGCCGATGTCCGCCATGCACTGGGCCCAGCCCTGGGGGCTGTACACCGCGGCGGCGGCCCGCTGCACCGGATAGCTGACCCCGTTGAACTTGGTGCCCATGCGCCGCTTCCACAGGGCGTTGAGCTCCAGCATCTCCCCTGAGGCCCCCCGGGCCTTCACCTCATGGGGGATCACCGTCCAAGCGCAGCGGGTTCCGGTGAAGCCCGCTGTCTTGCTGAAGCTATTGCATTCAATGGCTACCTCCTGGGCCCCTTCCACCTCGTAGATGCTCCGGGGCGCGTCGGAGGAGATGTAGGCCTTGTAGGCCGCGTCGTAGACGATGAGGCTGTTATGCTCCCGGGCGTAGTCCACAAAGACCTTCAGCTGGGCCTTGGTCAAAGTGGTGCCGGTGGGGTTGTTGGGGTAGCACAGGTAGATCACGTCCACGGGCTGCTCAGGCAAAGGCGGCACAAAGCCGTTTTCCGCGTTGCAGGGCAGGTAGCAAAGCCTCTCCCAGCGGTCCCCTTGGAAGTGCCCCAACCGCCCGGCCATGGCGTTGCTGTCCACATACACCGGGTAGACCGGGTCCGTGACGGCGATGGAGGCGTCGGCGCTGAACAGCTCTTGCAGATTGGCCACGTCGCTTTTGGCCCCGTCGGAGATGAACACCTCGTCAAAGGCCAAATGGACGCCCCGGGCCTTATAGTCGTTCTCCAGGATGGCGTTCACCAGAAAGTCGTAGCCGAAATCCGGGCCATAGCCGTGGAAGGTTTCCGCCCGGCCCATCTCCTCCACAGCCTGGCCCATGGCCTGGACCACGGCGGGCGCCAGGGGCCGGGTCACGTCGCCGATGCCCAGGCGGATCAGGTTGGCATCGGGGTTCTGGGCGGAGTATTCCTTCACCCGCTTGGCGATCTCCGCGAACAGGTAGCTGCCGGGAAGGCGTTCAAAGTAGGGGTTGGCCTTGATCATGCAATTCCTCCTTCAGGGTTGCAGCCACAGCCCGTCGTACACAAAGGCCGCGGGGCCGGTCATGTACACGTGGTTGTCCTGCGGGTTCCATTCGATCCCCAGGGTTCCGCCGGGCAGAAGGATGTCCGCTGTCCGGTCCGTGAGGCCGTTCAGCACGCAGGCCACCAAGGTGGCGCTGGCTCCGGTGCCGCAGGCCAAGGTTTCCCCGGTGCCCCGCTCCCAGACCCGCACGGTCACATGGCCGGGGTCCTGCACCTGGGCAAACTCGATATTGGCCCGCTGGGGAAAGACCGGGTCCCTCTCCAGCAGGGGGCCCACGGTCCGCAGCGGAACGGCGGCCACATCCGGCACGAAGATCACCGCGTGGGGGTTGCCCATGTTCACCAAGGTCACGGGAAAGGTCATCCCCTGGGCCGTCAGGGGATGGCCCATCACGGGATTGCCGGACAGCATGCTGGGAATGTCCCGGCCTTCCAGCACCGGTTCCCCCATGTCCACCCGCACGCTGTCCACCTTGCCGTCCTTGAGATGGCATACCAAATGCTTGATCTGGCCGCCGGATTCCACAGTGAACTCGGTCTTGTCCGTGAGGCCCCGGTCGTAGCAATACTTGGCCACGCAGCGGATGCCGTTGCCGCACATGCCGCTTTCGCTGCCGTCGCTGTTGAACATCCGCATGCGGAAGTCCGCCACGTCGCTGGGCAAAATCAGAATCAACCCGTCGGAGCCGCAGGCGAAGTGGGACAGGCTCATGCGCACACTCAGGGCGGCGGGGTCCTCCACATGTTCCTCAAAGCCGTTGATGTAGATGTAGTCGTTGCCCGTGCCCTCCATCTTGGTAAAGCGCATGGGTCCACCCTCTTTCCTTCAATAACGGTCCAGGGGTAGTATACCAAAAAAGGGGAGGGTTTACCAGAACCAAACCCGGAAAGCCCTCGGCCCCAATTGACATCCTACGCCCCCTGGCTTATACTGATTCTGGAAGACTTTACCGTAGCATAGCCGCCTGCCCCGGAGGCGGGCCCAAGTAACACAAGCCCTTTGGCGGAGGAATCCGGCGGAAGGCGGGGCGTGGCCGCGCCTCCCTTACCCCTTTTCCGCCAGGGCAAAGGAGGCGTTCCCGTGGAGGAACAGGCCATTCTGAAAACGCCGCTGTATGGAAAGCATGTGGAGCATGGGGGGAAAATGGTGCCCTTCGCCGGGTATTTCCTGCCGGTGCAGTATCCGGCGGGGGTGATCGCTGAGCACAAGGCCGTGCGCCAGGGGGTGGGCCTGTTTGACGTGAGCCACATGGGGGAGGTGGAGTTTTCGGGCAAGGACGCTTTGGCCAACCTCCAAAACCTGCTGTGCAACGATTTTGCCAGCCTTGCTGTTGGCCGGGTGCGGTACAGCCCCATGCTGAATCCCCAGGGGGGCGTGGTGGACGACGTGCTGGTGTACCGCCTGGGAGAGGAAGCCTACTGGGTGGTGGTGAACGCCGCCAACAGGCATAAGGACGTGGCCCATATGCTGGCCCATCAGTTTGGGGAGGTCACTATCACCGACGTTTCCGACCGGTATTGCCAGCTGGCGCT
>JARKQO010000328.1 GCA_029974855.1 Eubacteriales bacterium | reverse complement strand
CAAAACCCAGATTTAATCCGTCACCCCCTCTTCATCCCCGCCAGAATTTTAAGCGTTTTGTGCCCGGTGATGGCTTTCGCTGCTTTACTGTCCAACCTCACCACGCCGCGCCCCATCCAGCCTCGCCGCCAGATTGGCCGTCCTCAAGTGCGTATACCGCGCCAGCATTTGCAGCGTCTTGTGCCCGGTGATGGCCTTGATTTCCATGACGTCCAGGTCGGTATGCTCGAAGAACCGGCTGGTGGCCTCGTGGCGCAGATCATGAAAGTGCAGATCATCCAGCCCGGCGGCACGGCAGGCATCAGCCATCTTGGCTGAGAGGTGATCGGGGCAGAAGGGGAACACCCTCCCGGAGATGTGACGTGGAAGGCCTTGAATTGAAGTACTTCCTTTGCCGCTCGGGAGAGGGGGGCCGCCCGGGACTCTTTGTTCTTGGTGTCGTTCAGCCGCGCCCCCGTTGTCGACGCCCTTGTTGGACCATTGGCTGGCACTCGATGGAGGAGGGGGGAGACGAGGAGCCAGAAGGGAATTCGGACTGTGCCGAAGAAGAGCCCGGGGCACGCGCCGAAGTGACCCGAGCCCTTGTCGGCTGGCTCTTCTTCAGCGCACAGGCAGATGCTGAACAGGGGGAGAGGACAGGCGCCCTTGAAAATTTGGCTGCGGGGGACTGGCGGGGGATAAAAACAAGAAATGATCGAGCAGGCAAGCCCCTCTCGCTGGAGCTGCCTGGCATCGATCCTGTTGAAATTGTTGTGGTACCGGGAGTGGGACTCGAACCCACAAGGGCGTACACCCGGCGGATTTTGAGTCCGCTGCGTCTACCAATTCCGCCATCCCGGCAAAAGGCCTTTCTAACTAGGGCAGGCCGGTGCACGTGTCAAGACGGGCTTGTGCTGGCGGCTGCAAGCTGGTAGCACCGGACCCCTCATGGACATGCCCCTGGGTACCCTCGCCAACGCCGCGGCCATCGTCGCGGGCAGCCTCGTCGGTCTGGTCATGCACGGCCGGTTTCCGGA
>JARKQO010000311.1 GCA_029974855.1 Eubacteriales bacterium | reverse complement strand
CCTGGCGGCCCCAGTACAGCAAGGTGGCGCGGCTGATCTGCGACGTATACAACCCGGATGGCACGCCCTTTGTGGGCGATCCCCGGGGCGTGTTGAAGCGGGCGCTGAAAAAGGCCACGGACATGGGGTACAGCTTCAACGTGGGGCCGGAATGCGAGTTCTTCCTCTTCCAGACCGACGAGGAGGGCCGCCCCACCACCAAGACCGCCGACAAGGCGGGGTATTTCGACCTGGGGCCCCTGGACCACGGCGAGGGCACCCGGCGGGAAATCTGCCTGGCCCTGGAGACCATGGGCTTTGAAATTGAGGCCAGCCACCATGAGGTGGCCGCCGGACAGCATGAGATCGACTTCAAATACGCCGAAGCCCTCACCTCGGCGGATAACATCATGACCTTCAAGCTGGCCGTCAAGACCCTGGCGCAGAAAAACGGCCTCCACGCCACCTTCATGCCCAAGCCGGTCTTTGGCATCAACGGCGCGGGCATGCATACCAACATGTCTTTGTTCAAGGACGGGAAAAATGTATTTTTTGACGAGAAGGGCCCCCGGGGCCTTTCCAAGGAGGCCTATGGCTTTATCGCGGGCATTCTGGCCCATGTGCGGGGTTTTGCGGCCATCACCAATCCTTTGGTGAACTCCTACAAGCGCCTGGTGCCGGGGTATGAAGCGCCGGTGTACCTGGCCTGGAGCGCGGCCAACCGTTCCGCTTTGATCCGCATCCCCGCAGCCAGGGGCCAGAGCACCCGTTTGGAGCTGCGCTGCCCGGACCCGGCCTGCAACCCCTACCTGGCTTTGGCGGTCTGCCTGACGGCGGGCCTGGAGGGCATTGAAAAAGGGCTGGTGCCCCCGCCGGAAATCACGGAGAATATCTTCCACATGGATGCCGCCTCCCGGGCGGAAAAGGGCATCCCCAGCCTTCCGGGGAGCCTGGAGGAGGCCATCAGGGCCCTGGAGGAGGACCCGCTGGTGCGGGAAGCCCTTGGGGAGCACGTTTTTACCAACTATGTGGCGGGCAAGCGGAAGGAATGGGACGAATACCGCACCCAGGTGTCCCACTGGGAGATCGACAGGTATCTGGTGAGCCATTGACCTGGAGCGGGAGCGGACGAATTT
>JARKQO010000309.1 GCA_029974855.1 Eubacteriales bacterium | reverse complement strand
CCAACTTTTCCCACGGAGCACTGATGACCCTCAGCGCCTTTACCGGGTACTTTATCGCGGCGGCAAATGGATGGGGCCTCGTGCCGACGATTCTTGTGGCTATCGCAACGGGGGCCCTGGTGGCCCTGCTGGGTGAGTTTGTGGCCTTCCGCCGCATTCTGATCCGCAATACCTCTCCCATTTATTTCTTTGTGTCCTCCATCACCTTGGGCACGCTCTACGAGGGCCTGGTGGTGCTGAAGGTGGGGGCGAATTTCCACAACTATCCGCGCTTCTTTGGCAGGCCCTACAAATGGGCGGGCCTGGTGATCTCCCAGTCCGACCTGATCATTCTGGTGATCAGCGCGGTGGCTTTGATCGTTTTGGCCTTTGTGATCCAAAAAACCAAGCTGGGCCGCGCCCTGCGAAGCGTCAGCTTTGACCGGGACACCGCCAGCTTGATGGGCATCAACGTCACCCGCACCATCCAGTTCGCCTTTATCATCTCCGGGGCGCTGGCGGGTCTGGCGGGGGTGTTTTTGGGGATTAACTACACGCTTTATCCCTCTTTGGGGTCCTTGGTGGTGAAGGGGTTCATCGCCTCGGTGATCGGCGGCTTGGGCAGCTTGCCTGGGGCCGTCATCGGAGCCATGCTGCTGGGCATTGTGGAAACCAGCCTGATCTCCATGGTGGGCTCCGGCTACATGCCGGTGTTCACGTTCGTGATCATGCTGGTGTTCCTGCTGGTGCGCCCCCGGGGCATCGCCGGTTCCAACATTCAGGAAAAGGCATAGGGGGGCTGGCAGATGGCGCTATATACACATATTCTTACGCAAATTCTGATTACTGTGGTCAGCGTGGCGGGGGTATTTGTGCTCACCGGCATGACCGGAATGTTCAGCCTGGGCCAGGCGGCCTTTATGGCTATCGGGGCTTATGGCTCCGGCATTTTGGTCACCAAGCTCAGCGTGCCTATTTACCTGGCCTGGCCCGCAGGGGTTGTGATGGCGGTGGCCATCGGCTTTGTGGTGGGGCTTCCCACAGTGCGCCTGCGCCGGGACTACATCTCCTTGGTGACATTGGGCTTTGGCGAGGCCATTACGGCGCTGCTGAACCGCGCCACCACCCTCACCGGTGGCGCGTCGGGCCTAACGGGGATTCCCAAGGAAACCACCTTGGGCATCGCCCTGGCGTCGGCCATCGTGATCATCGCTTTGATCACCCTTTTCAAAAACTCCAAGTACGGGCGGCAATGCATTGCCGTGCGCAGCGACGAGCTGGCGGCCAAGGCCATGGGCATCAACGTGCCCAAGGTGAAAATGATCGCCTTTTTGATCTCCGTGGCGGTCACCGCCTACGGCGGCTGCCTGTACGCCTTCTACACCGCCTATGTGGACCCCACGCTCTTTGGCTGGAAGAAGAGCGCGGAATGGGTCATCATGGTGTTCTTTGGAGGCGTTAACAGCCTGACGGGGTCCATTTTGTCCACCGTTGTGCTGTCGGGCCTGCCGGAGGTGCTGCGGTTCTTGCAAAGCTACCGGGCCATTATCTATGCGGTGCTGGTGCTGCTGGTGATCAACTTCAAGCCCGCCGGGCTTTTGGGCGAGTGGGAGCTGACCCCCGCCAACCTGAAGCGCATCATCCGGCGGGGAAGCACCCCCAAGCAGCCAAAGGAGGTGCGGTAAATGGCCGTTTTGAAGGTGGAGCGCATTTACAAGAGCTTTGGCGGCGTCAAGGCCATCCAGGATTTTTCCATCGAGGCCAACAGCGGGGAGATTCACGGCATCATCGGCCCCAACGGCGCGGGCAAAACCACCATTTTCAACGTGATCTCCGGCATCTATCCCCCGGATGAGGGCAAGGTGTTCCTGGACGGGAAGGACATCACCCGGATGGAGCAGCACAAGATCACCCGGGAAGGAATGGGGCGCACCTTCCAGAACATCCGCCTGTTCATGGGCCTTTCCGTGCTGGACAACGTGATGTGCGCCTTTGACCCCCAGAGCACATACGGGGTGCCCGGCTCCCTGCTGCCCATTCCCAAGCGTTTTTCCGAGGAAAAACGCGGCCGGGACATTTGCATGCATTTCCTAAAAATGGTAGGGTTAGAGGGATACGGGCAGGAGCGGCCAGAGAATATGTCCTATGGACATCAGCGGAGGCTGGAGATTGCCCGGGCCCTGACCTGCGGGCCCAAGGTGCTGCTGCTGGACGAGCCCGCGGCGGGCCTGAACCCGGTGGAGGTGGGGGAGCTGACGGAGCTGATCCTGCGGCTTTCCAAGGAGATCGGCTTCGTGATCTTGCTGATCGAGCACAGGCTGGAGCTGGTGATGAACATTTCTCAGTTCATCCATGTGCAGAACTTTGGCAAGACCATCGCCGTGGGCACCCCCGCCCAGGTGCGGTGCAATCCCGAGGTGATCGAAGCGTATCTGGGAAAGGAGGAAGGCTAAATGGCGATGCTGGAAACCAAGGACCTATGGGTCAGCTACGGCCATGTGGTGGCGCTGAAAAACGTGTCCATCGAGGCGGACGAGGGCGAGATTTACAGCATCATCGGCTCCAACGGCGCGGGCAAAACCTCGCTGCTGCGGACCATCTCCGGCTTGGTGAAGCCCCAGTCCGGCCATGTGGAATTCATGGGCCAGAAGCTTCCCTCCAAGCCCCATCAGGTGGTGCAAAAGGGCATTGTGCATGTGCCCGAAGGCCGCAAGACCTTTTCCGGCCTCACCATCCAGGATAACCTGCTGGTGGGGGGATACCTGTACAGGGACCTGGAGGAGGACCTGGAGGCCCAGTACAAGCGCTTCCCCATTTTGCGGGAGCGGAAGCACCAGTTTGCGGGCACCTTATCCGGCGGGGAGCAGCAGATGCTGGCCATCGCCCGGGGGCTTATGGCCAGGCCCAGGATTATGCTGCTGGACGAACCCAGCCTGGGGCTGGCACCCCTCATCGTGAACCAGATTTTTGAGCTGATCCAGCAAATCCGCGATTCCGGCATCACCATTTTCCTGGTGGAGCAAAACGCCCGCAAGGCCCTTTCCATCTGCGACAAGGCCTGCTTGCTGGAAAACGGGATGATCACGGTATGCGGCACCGGCAAGGACCTGCTGGCCTCCGAT
>JARKQO010000286.1 GCA_029974855.1 Eubacteriales bacterium | reverse complement strand
TGTGATCGCCATGACCTATGTGACCCCCCTGACCCCCAAAGACTTTACCCGAGCCCTGTGGCAAAGCGCCACGGAATGCCCCGTGGTGTTCCCGGGCGGGGTGGGCGTGGTGCCTTGGATGGTGCCCGGGGGCCCGGAGATCGCCCTTTGTACCAGCGAGCTGATGAAGGAGTACGACGCGGCGGTATGGGCCCACCACGGCACCTTCGCCTCCGGCCCGGACTTTGATACCGCCTTTGGCCTGATGCATACCATCGAAAAGGCGGCAGACATTTATATGCGGGTGCTTTCCAGCGGAAGGCCAATTCTGCAAACCATTGAAGATGCGGACCTGCGGGCCATCGCCCGGGCCTTCGGGGTCGCCCTGCGGGAGGAGTTCCTTTCCTAACCCTTCCCCCTGCGGGAAGCCGCGCTTTACTCCGGAAATTTGATGACCACAGTGGAATAGGCGGCGTCGCCATTATCCAAATACAACACCCGGGATGTTTTGAAAAAAAGCTGAAGCCGCCTTTCCACGTTGTAAAGCCCATAGCCCTCGCCGTTCACATCATCGCGGGAGAGGGCTTTTTCCCAGCCTTGCGGCGTAAAGTGCGCCCCCGAATCGGCCACGCACAGCTCATGGCATCCGTCCGGCGCAATGCGGCTGAAAATGCGGATGGTCCCTTCGCTTTGGCCAGACTCCAGAATGCCGTGCATCAGGGCGTTTTCCACCAAGGGCTGCAATGTGATTTTGGGAAGGTACAGGGCAAGCGCCTCCTGCTCCACGTCCATCACCAGCCGGAACTCCTGCTCATAGCGGACGCTTTGCACGTCAAAATAGTTTTTCACGATCTCCAGCTCCTGGGCCACGGTGAGCACATCCTTCCCCTGGCTCAGGCACATGCGGTAAAAGGCCGTTAAATTCCGCAGCGTGCTCTGCACCTGCCCAAGCTGGTTTTTCTTGGTCATCCAGGACACGGCCTCCAGCGTGTTGTATAAAAAATGCGGCTTGATCTGGGATTGCAGCGCGCTGATCTCAAGAGCGCGCATCTCCTGCTCGCTCTTTTCCCTTTCCTTCATCAGGGCTTCGATGTGCAGCAGCATGCCGTTGTGGGCCTTGATCAGCTGGCCGATCTCGTCGTTGGACTGGGGCTGCAGATAGCCGTGAATCCCGTCCTTATGGATACCCAGCACGTGCTGATGGAAGCTTCGGATGCGCATGGTAACGGGCAGCAAAATGGGGATGCCCAGCAGCAGCCCCAACAGGGTCAGCAAGCCGCCGATCACCGCCAGGGTGACGTATTCCGGCAGAATGCCTCTCAAATGCAGATTATGGTGGACCACCATCACCAGCCGCCACCGGGACAGGGGCAGCGTTTGAAAAAAGACAGTGTTCCCCTCCCATTCCATGGTGTTCAGCCTAAGCGCCGAAAATCCCCGGAGGGGATACAGGCTGAGGGCCTTGATGGGGATGCGGTGGTCCATCAGCTCCGAGGCCGCCACCAGGCTTCCGTCCTGGGTTTCCAGGTAGCAAGAGGTAAACTCCTCGGACTTGATGGCGCTCATCATCCGTTTCAGCGCCGGCTGGCTCAGATCGATGCGCAGGATGGCGATGAGCTGCCGGTAGTTGGTGTTCTTCCGGATGGGCGCAATGAGGCCCGGTTCATGGGCGTCCAGGGCGCTTCCGGGGTAGAAGCGCCGCCATCCCCAACCGGTGAAGGCCCGCTGGGCCCACTGGCTGTCCATCACGGAAGCCAAGGACAAAATGCGGGAGGAGCTGTCGGCAATTTGCAGCTCCGGGTTCACATACAGCTTGCAAAGATAGTCCCCGGAGTCGTCCAGCATGGTGTAGAGCAGCTGCAGCAGCTTTGTGCGGGCCCGCACATGCTCGCCGGAGGACATGGCCGGGATGGACACCAGGAGCTCGTTGGCCTGCTCGTTTTGCTGAAACAGGGTGACCAGATGGTGCATGCGGCTCTCAAACCGGTCCAGGGATTGAAAGGCGTTCACAAAGTCGTTTTCTGCGGTGTTGATATACTCCCGGTAGGCCATGTGATACCCCCGCAGGCACACATACGCCCCGCAGATCAGGAGCATCAAAAGCAGCACCAAAGCGGACAGAAAATACTTGGTGCGGATGGAGGCGTCCGAGAATTTGGTCCAAAAGCGCCGGGGCCCGCTCATACCTGCTTCTCCTTTGCGGCCCGGTATTCATTGGGGGACAGGCCGGCTTCCTTGTGGAACATCTTGGTAAAGTAGTTGGCCCCCCGGTAGCCCACCTTGGCGGCAATATCCGCCACGGGACTGTTGGTGGTGAGCAGCAGGGCGCAGGCCTCCTGAAGGCGGATCTCCATGATGGCCCGCTTCAGCCCGTGCCCTGTTTCCTCCTTAAAGACGCTGCTGGCATACACGGGATTGAGATGGACCCGGGCCGCGATGCTCTCCACGGACAGGGCCGGGTCGGCGTAATGGTCCGCCAGATGCTCGATCATCATCCGGGTCGGATGGCTGACGGACACGGCTTTGCCCAGCAGCTGGCGGAGGGTTTCGCAGGAGGGCCTCTCCAGGCCGTCCATTTTTTTCAGGCGCAGGGATTGCCTGCGGCGCTGAACGGCCTGGGAGAGGGCCTGGCTCAGTTCCTCCACATCCACGGGCTTTTCGATATAGGCCACCGTGGACAGGGAGATGGCCTTGAAGAGATATTCCTTGTCCGAATGGCTGCTGAGGATGACGATTTCGCAGTCCGGGTCGTTCTTCTTGGCCTGGGCCGCGATTTCCAGCCCCGTATGGTAGGGCATGCGGATGTCCGTCAGCACGATGTCCGGGCGCAGGGCAAGCTTCTCAAGCCCGGCCTTGCCGTCGCTGGCCGTTTCCAGGCGCGTGATGCCCAGCGCCTCCCAGCGGACGCTTTCCACAACGCCTATGCGTGTATACACCTCGTCCTCAATGAATAGCAATGTCATGCGTATCCCCTGCCTATTCGGTTCCTATGCCCCCATCATACCCAACGGGGAAGCGGGATGCAAGCAGAATCGAAGCGGGAATGGTCACTTTCCACAAACTTCTTGGATAATGAGTAGTGAAATGGGATAATTACCATTTTGATTCCGATACCCTGATGATATGATACAGGCATAGAGGACCTGTGCGATCCGGGAGGATGAAGGCCGTGTCATACAAGCCCCCCATGCCCATGGACCCTTCGCGTGCAATAAGGCCGCCCTTTTTGAAAACGGTCCGGAAGCACTGGCTGCTGCTGGTGATGCTGCTGCCCGCCCTTACCTATGCCGTTGTCTTTTCCTACATCCCCATGACGGGCGTCATTCTGGCCTTCAAGAACTACCAATACAGCGGCGGCATTTATTTCTCCCCCTGGGTGGGGCTGGAAAACTTCAAGTTTCTGCACATCGCGGGCAAGCTGGACGTGGTCACCCGGAACACGCTGTTGTACAACGCGGCGTTTATTGTGCTGGGCATCCTGTTGGAAATGGGCATCGCCATTTTGCTGAACGAACTCCGGAAAAGATGGTTTCGCAAGGGAGCCCAAACCATGATGTTTTTGCCCTATTTCCTGAGCTGGGTGGTTGTGGGGGCCGTGATGTACAACATCTTCAACTATGAGCGGGGGGTGGCCAACCACCTGCTGAAGGCCCTGGGGATGAAGCCCTTCGATTTGTACAATTCCCCCGGGGCGTGGCCCGCCGTCATCACCTTCTTACGGTTGTGGAAATTCACGGGCTATGGCTCGGTGGTGTATCTGGCCGCCATCACCAGCCTGGACCAGGAGATGTTTGAGGCCGCCACCATCGACGGGGCCAGCGCCTGGCAGAAGATCAGCCACATCACCATCCCCTCTTTGGTCCCTACCATGATGATTTTGATGCTCCTGGGGATTGGCAACATCTTCCGGGGGGACTTCGGGCTGTTCTATCAGACGGTGAGAACCAGCGCCTTGCTCCAGCCCACCACGGACATCATTGATACCTATGTGTTCAGAATGCTGATCAACACCGGCGACGTGGGCATGGCGGCGGCGGCGGGGCTGTACCAGTCGGTCCTGTGTTTTGTGACCATCGTGGCCTGTAACGCCTTGGTGCGAAAAATCCAGCCTGACTATGCCCTGTACTAGGAGGAGGTGACGGTCATGCTGAATCCCGCCGCAGGGAAGCGCAAAAGGCTCCGTTCCCACGGCATGAGCCGGGATGTGCTCATGGTGAATCTCCTTGGGTATGTGCTGACAGGCCTGTTCGCCCTGCTGTGCATCTTCCCTTTTTACC
>JARKQO010000268.1 GCA_029974855.1 Eubacteriales bacterium | reverse complement strand
CCCGGAAGGCCAGCTGCGCCTGGCCATTGGCCACGATGCCCCCCCCGAGTCCATGGCCGAGGATATCCGGGCCCTGCTGCAGAAGCGGGCCCCCTGACTTACTACGAGGAAGCACCATGGCCCGGCAAAGCTACAGCAACGAGGACGTCACCCGCATCCTGGAGCAGGTACTGCTGCATCAGTGTGCCTGCCCCAGCCAGCTCTGCCGCATGGTGCTGGGCTTGAGGGAGTTGCTGCAGTATGAACGGGATTGCCTGGATCACACCTCGACGGATGTCCAGGTGCACCAGACCATAGAACAGGCAGCGGGTCAGTGCCTGGAAATCATGGAGGCCTGTCTGGCCCGGGTGCTGGAACTGGAAGGCTGGGACCCGCTCACCCTGCAGATGCCTGCAGCCCTGCAGGAACATCAGCTGCGCCTGGTGAGCGACGATGACAGCTGGGGAGTACGCTGAGTGCCTGAACACGATATCGACATCAGCGAAGCCGATGGCGTGCGCTACCTGCATTTTGGCTCTGACTGGATTCAGGGCGCCATGCGGATTGCCCGCCCCTGGTCCCTGGAGCTGGAGTACACCCGGGAAATGCTGGCCGGCCTCCTGCTCCGCCCCCACGGAGACTGGCCCGGCACCTGCCTGATCGTGGGCCTGGGGGCCGCTTCCCAGGCCAAGTTCATGCACCGGCATTTTCCCGAAACCCGGGTCACGGTGCTGGAGATCAATCCCGGGGTGGTCGCGGCAGCCCGTCAGTTCTTCAAGCTGCCGACCAGCGCCCCCCGGATGGAAATTCTCATCACTGATGCCGCCCAGTGGATGCAGACCGCTCCTGCCGCCCACTTTGACCTGATCCTGCTGGATGGCTTTGGCGCCAACGGCCGTCCCGGCCCCCTGGACAGCGAGGCTTTCTACCTGGCCTGCCGCCAGGCCCTGGGCCCCCGGGGCCTGCTGGCCGTCAACCTGCTCAGCCGCAGCCGGGGCTTCCAGGCCGCCGCCCGACGCCTCGCCAAAGCTTTCGCAGGCCGCAGCATGGTCTTTCCCTCCTGCGACAGCGGCAACGCCATCGCCTTTGCCGCCAGCGGTGAAGCCGTGGAGACCCGGCTGGAAACGATGCGGACGCGGGCCCTGGAAATCAAGGAGCGCACCGGCCTGGATCTGCGCCCCTGCATCAGCCGCCTGCAACTGTCCCACAGCCTGCCGGACGGCCATTTAAAGCTTTGATCCGGGCATTCCCCGGCCACCCGCCGCGCCCTTGGTTTTTACCCGAGATTGAGCTACAAATCAGGCATTCCTCCACCCATAACAACCACAAGGCGGAAGACACGATCAGAACATCGATACGCGTGGCGCAAGCTACGGGTCTTGTCTACTGCGTAGCTGGCCAGAAAAGGAGGAGCACATGCTGTCACTCAAAGACTGTCTCGATTTTTGCGACCTCGATTGCAGCGAAATCGAAGCCATCGCCGAACACGAACACATCCCTGTCATTGTTGCTGCCGAACTGAGCAACGAACTACTCAAGACTCCGGAAGGAGTCTGCAGCCTGCACACCATGGTGCTGGACAACCTCAACCATGCCCTGGCCCACGGCGACGTGGAAAAAGCCGCCCGGTGCCACATGGCCTACCAGCACCTCAAGGCAACGCACCCCCTGCCCCAACACGTTCGCTGACACCAGGATCAGCGTTTCCCGCCCCCACGACCCGGATCATTCCGGGTTTTTTGTTGCGTTCATGGCTGTCTGAAGGTAATCGGTCGCCTGAGCGGCCATGGCTGCGATGATTCGTTCAGTGGTGCCGATGGCCGGAGCCAGTTCCAGATCCAGCCCGGGATGGGCTGCCTGGAGCGCGGCCAGCATCTCCGGCAGTTCCCGCTTCAAATGCCCTCCCTGAGCAATGAACATGGGCAGGATCGTGATGCGGGATATTCCGGCTGCAGCCAACTCGGCCACCCGGGCGGCCAGATCGGGGCTCATGAATTCCAGAAAGGCGAGCTCCACCCGGGAGTCCGGGTGCGCAGCCGCCACCCGCTCCCGTACCGCCCGCAGCGGCTGGACCCACTCCGGGTCTCTGGCCCCATGGCCAAACAGGATCAGGGCCGAGACTGCGGACATGGGAACTCCTCTCAGATATTGAGGCCTGGAACCTTGGCCTCCACGGCCACCAGGGCCTTGGCTTCATGGAAATCCCTGGCACAGCCACTAGCCAGCAGGCAGCAAACCAGCTGATTGGCCAGGGGCAGAGGCAGGGGCAGATTTTCATCGAGCACCCGGCGTATCCACTGGGCAGTGACCCGGGCATCGGCTTCTTCAGGCAGATGCGGCAGTGACTTGATGCTGTCGTGCTCCGCTTCGAAGAGGGTCTGACAATCTCCCTCCTGAATGAGTTCAATGCGGGGACGACGCTTGGGATTGGCAAAGGGCTCCCCTTCCGTGGCCCGCAGCAGCAGGGCTGTCTGCCCCTTGTGCAGCAGTATTTCCCGCATCAGATCCAGATAGGGCGGATGGGTGGCTGCTGCCACCAGCACCCCCTGACCCTGGAAAGGATCCAGCATCTTCACCAGGCTATGGGCGCAGTTGCGCAAACCCAGCCGGGAACGCAAGGCCAGTTGCTCCGCCAACCCCGGCGAGAGGGCCGACAGGGGGACAAAGGCTAGCCCTTCCTGATCCAGGCTCTGCTGAGCCTGATGCAGGGAGGCGGCCGGCATCAGCCCCAGTTCCCGGAACACATGCCCGGAAGTCACCCGACCATAACCCTCCAGGAGCCCGTGCACCAATACCGGCACGCCGAAGCGTTGCAGCAGCAGGGCCAGGAGGGGCGTCAGGTTAGCTCCCTTGCGGGCACCGTTGTAGGAAGGCAGGACCAGGGGCCGGATTTCCGTGGCAGGGCGACGCAGGCCATAGGCCCGGGTTTCGGCGGCCCGCAGGAAGCCCGACATTTCCTCCCGGGATTCACCCTTCATGCGCAGGGCAAGGATGATGGCCCCCAACTCCAGCTCCGGCACACCGCCATCCAGTATGGCAGCGTAGAGCTTTTCGGCGTCCTGTTCGGAGAGGTCGGCGGCGCCGCTGGTGCCGCGCCCGATCTCCTTGATGTACTGGGCAAAATTCATGGGCTCCTCCTTGATTTTATCCTGTGGCAGCAATGCCGTTAGCAACGGCCGTGCCATGAAAAACCCCGTATTTTCGCTCCAGTGTGCGCCAAAACAGTGCAGCAAAAAAAACCCCGCGCCATGGCGGGGCATGAATCACTCATTTGATGCGCTGTAGATGGGGGCGCCCGGCACTAGGCGGCGGGGGTTCCGGAGGATCCTCGGGGGTCTCGTCCTCCCGGGACGACACCTCCTCCACTTCGAAGGCCATGCCGGCACCGTTCTCCCGGGCGTACACGGCAGCAACCCGCGCCATGGGCACGGAAATATCCCGTGCCACACCACCAAAACGGGCCTGGAAACTCACCATGTCATTGCCCATCTGCAACTTGTTGGTGGCCTCCATACCGATGTTCAGGACGATCTGCCCGTCCTTGACGAACTCCATGGGAACGCGGCAAGAGCCATCCACCTCCACGGCCATGTAAGGCGTGAAACCGTTGTCGTTAGACCACTCCCAGATGGCGCGAACCAGATAGGGCTTGGTGGACGGAAGATCGGCAGGAGCTTGGCTGAAGTCCATTACTTGCGCATCGCCTTTTCGGAGGGGGTCAGGGCATCGATGAAGCCCTGGCGGCTGAAGATGCGCTCGGCGTATTTCATCAGGGGCGCAGCAGCCTTGCCCAGATCAATGCCGTAGTGGTCCAGGCGCCACAGCAGGGGGGCCACCGCCACATCGAGCATGGAGAAATCATCACCCAGCATGAACTTCTGCTTGCTGAAGATGGGGGTCAGTTCAGTCAGCCGGGCTGCGATTTCCTGACGCGCCTTATCGGCGGCCTTGATGTTCTTTTCGATGGGCTCGATGAAGGAAAAGATTTCCCGCTCCATGCCGGACAGCAGTTGCCGGGCCCGGGCCCGCATGATGGGATCCGCCGGCATCAGTTGGGGATGGGGAAAACGCTCGTCAATGTACTCATTGATGATGTTGGGTTCGTACAGCACCAGGTCCCGCTCCACCAGCACCGGGACGCGGTTATGGGGATTGATGACAGCCAGGTCTTCCGGCTTGTTAAACATATCCACATCAATGACCTGGAAATCCATGCCCTTTTCGAAAAGGACGATCCGGCAACGATGGCTGAAGGGACAGGTGGTCCCGGAATAAAGTTTCATCATGGCAGCTTGACCTAAAAAGATTCGGCATCGCCCCCGGTTAACCAGGTGGCGATGCCGGTTTGAAGCAGAGGATACTTAGTGGATGTCTTTCCAGTATTCATTCTTCAGGAGATAGGCGAGGACAAACAGAACGCCCAGGAACAGCAGGACGGCCACACCCAGATGCTTGCGCACGCCGGAGGTAGGCTCACCCATCCAGACCAGGAAGCCCACCAGATCGCGGATCTGGGTGTCGTACTCGGCAGGAGACAACTGGCCAGGAACAGCCAGCGTCAGCTTGTGGTCAGGCCCCAACACCTGCTCACCCTGCAGTTCATACAGGATGTGCGGCATGCCCACATTCGCAAACACCACGTTGTTCCACCCGGTGGGGCGCTTGTCGTCCCGGTAGAAGCTGCGCAGGTAGGTGTACAACCAGTCAGCACCGCTACCATCGGCGGAAGCGCGGGCACGGGCGATCAGGGACAGATCCGGAGGAGCAGCGCCAAACCACTTCTTGGCGTCCTCAGGACGAATGGCGACCTTCATCTGCTCACCGATCTTGTCGGTGGTGAACATCAGGTTGTCCTTGATCTGTTGCTCGGTGAGCCCCAGGTCCAGCAGCTTGTTGTAGCGCAGGGCGCTGGCACCATGGCAGTTCAAGCAATAGTTCACGAACAGCTTGGCGCCGTTTTGCAGGGCAGCCTTATCACCGGAGACATCGGGAGCCTTGTCCAGGTGTAGGGCGGCGCCCGCGGCAAACGCCAGGGTAGGCGCCAGCAGAAGGGCTGCAAACAGAGTTTTCAGGCTACGCATGGTTTTCATTTCCAGGTGACCCTTTCCGGTTCGGGTTTGTACTTATCGATCTTGGAATACCAGGGCATCAGCAGGAAGAAGGCGAAGTAGATCACCGTGCACACCTGGGAAACCTTCTCACCCCAGTAGCTGGGAGCTTGCGTACCCAGATAACCGAGGATGAAGAAACAGATCACGAAGGCAGTCAGGAAAGACTTGAAGATGGGACCACGGTAACGGATTGATTTCACCGGGGAACGATCCAGCCAGGGCAGGAAGGCAAACACCACCACGGAGGCGCCCATGCCCACCACACCCCAGAACTTGGCATCCAGGCCGAAGAAGTTCCAGACCATGGCACGCAGCACGGAGTAGTAAGGCGTGAAATACCACACCGGCGCAATGTGCGGAGGCGTCTTCAGGGGGTCAGCCGGGAAGAAGTTGTTGTATTCCAGGAAGTAACCGCCACCCTCAGGGGCAAAGAACACCACCAGGGAGAAGACCATCAGGAAAACCACCACGCCCACGATATCCTTGACCGTGTAGTAGGGATGGAAAGGAATGCCGTCCAGGGGAATGCCGTTCTCGTCCTTCTTCTTCTTGATTTCCACACCGTCGGGGTTGTTCGAGCCGACTTCGTGCAGGGCCAGGATGTGGGCTGCGATCAGGCCGATCAGCACCAGGGGAATGGCGATGACGTGGAAGGAGAAGAACCGGTTCAAGGTCGCGTCACCGATGACGAAGTCACCGCGCACCCAGATGGAGAGCGGCTCACCGATCAGGGGAATGGCACCAAACAGGTTCACGATCACCTGGGCCCCCCAGAAGGACATTTGTCCCCAGGGCAGCAGGTAACCGAAGAAGGCCTCGGCCATCAGGCACAGGAAGATCAGCACGCCGAACACCCAGATCAGTTCGCGGGGCTGACGATAGGAACCGTACAGCAGGCCCCGGAACATGTGCAGATAAACCACGATGAAGAAGGCAGAAGCGCCAGTGGAGTGCATGTAGCGCACCAGCCAGCCCCAGGGCACATCACGCATGATGTACTCGACGGAGGCGAAGGCCACGGGCACGCCGTTGGCATTCACGGAAGCGTCCGGCTTGTAGTGCATGACCAGGAAGATACCGGTCACGATCTGGATCACCAGGACCAACAGGGCCAGGGAGCCAAAGAAGTACCAGAAGTTGAAGTTCTTCGGTGCGTAGTATTCGGACAGATGGCCCTTCCACATGGAAGTAGCCGGGAAGCGGGCGTCGACCCACTCCAGGACGTTGCCGCCGATGGAGCCGTCAGACTTGTACTTTTCGTAATTGCTGGCACCCATTTCTTATGCTCCCTTCTTGTCTTCGCCAATCAGGATACGGGTATCGGAGAGATACACGTGGGGCGGCACCACCAGGTTGGTCGGGGCCGGCTTGTT
>JARKQO010000258.1 GCA_029974855.1 Eubacteriales bacterium | reverse complement strand
ACAAGAAGTTGTTACTCATCCATGGAGGCGGGCCCACGGCGGTGCTGAACGCCTCCCTGTACGGCGCGATCCGCCGGGCCCGGCAATATCCGGGGGTTGCGGTCTACGGGGCTATCGGCGGAAGCGGCGGGCTTTTGCGGGAGCGGCTCAGGGATCTGGGCGCCGCTGCCCCCAGCAAGCTGGAGCTGCTGCTGACCACCCCGGGCAGCGCCATCGGCACCTCCAGGGACATCCTGGAGCCGGAGGACTACCGGAGGATGGCCGCCATCCTCCGCAAGCATGGCATCGGGTACGTGCTGTGCAACGGGGGCAACGGCACCATGGACATGTGCGGCAAGCTCCATGCCGCCTGCCTGGAGATGGGGCATGAGGTCAAGGTCATGGGGATTCCCAAGACCATGGACAACGACCTGGCGGAAACGGACCACAGCCCGGGATACGGCAGCGCGGCCCGGTTCCTGGCCCAAAGCGTCCAGGAGGTCTGCGCGGATGTGAAGGGCATGCCCATCCACGTGGTGGTGGTGGAGGCGGCGGGCCGCAACGCGGGATGGGTGACCGCCGCCGGGGCCCTGGCCCGCCGGGAGGAGGGGGACGGCCCGGATCTCCTGTACCTGCCGGAGCGCCCCTTTGAGGAGGAGGCCTTTCTACAGGACGTTTCCGGGCTGCTCCGGCGCAAGAAGGGCGTGGTGGTGGTGGCCAGCGAGGGCCTCAAAGACCGGCAGGGGAGGCCCGTCGTGCCCCCTGTGTTTCAAACGGACCGCTCGGTGTATTACGGGGATGTCAGCGCCCATTTGGCGGGGCTGGTGATTCAAAGGCTGGGCTACAAGGCCCGGGGGGAGAAGCCGGGCCTGCTGGGCCGGGCCTCCATCGCCTTGCAAAGCCCCGTGGACCGGGAGGAGGCCTGCCTGGCCGGGGAGGTGGCCTGCCAGGCTGTGCTGGAGGGGGAAAGCGGCAAGATGGTGGCCTTCCGCCGCCTGCCCGGCGATTCCTACCGGATCGAGCCCTTTTTGGTGGATATTGGGCAGGTGATGCTCACGGAGAAAACCCTTCCGGATGAGTTCATCAACGCTATGGGTAACGGCGTCACCCAGGCCTTTGTGGACTGGTGCGCCCCCTTGCTGGGGGTGGACATGCCCCCTATGGTATCCTTTCAGGATGGATAGGCCAAGACAGGAGGAGCAAAAGCATGTTGATTCCCTTACGGCCCGTGCTGGAGGCCACCCGGCGATACGGCTATGCCCAGGGCGCTTTCAACGTAAACGCGGTGGCCCAGGCCAAGGCCGTGATTGAGGTACACCAGCAGTTCCGCAGCGCAGCCATCTTACAGGGGGCAGAGCTGGCCAATGGGTTCATGGGAGGCCGGACGGATTTCGCCAACGCCACCTTGGAGGATAAGCTGGCGGGGGCCCGCAACATCGGCAACGCCGTGAAGCGCTATGGGGAAAGCAGCCTCATTCCCGTGGTGCTGCACCTGGACCACGGCAAGGATATGGACAGCGTGAAAGCCGCCATTGCCGGAGGGTACACCTCCGTGATGATCGACGGCTCCTCCCTTCCCTTCGCGGACAATGTGGACCTAACCCGGGAGGTGGTGAAGTACGCCCACCAGCGGGGGGTGACCGTGGAGGGGGAGCTGGGCGTGCTGGCCGGGGTGGAGGACCATGTGTTCAACGAAGGCTCCACCTATACCAACCCCCTGGACGCGGTGGCGTTTTTCAAAAAGACCGGCTGCGATTGCCTGGCCATCAGCTATGGCACCATGCACGGCGCTGCCAAGGGCAAGGATGTGAAGCTGCGCAAGGAGATTGCCATCGCCATCCGGGAATGCCTGCTTCATGAGGGCATTTTCGGGGTGCTGGTGAGCCATGGCTCCTCCACGGTGCCCCAATACATCGTGGAAGAGATCAACGCTTTGGGAGGCAACATCACCAACGCCCAGGGCATCGCCCTGGAGCAGCTGAAGGCCGTGATCCCCTGCGGAATCGGCAAGATCAACGTGGATACGGACATCCGCCTGGCGGTGACCCGGAACCTGCGGGAGCTTTTCGCCCAGCGCCCGGAGCTGGCCAGTAGCCCCTCCGTGGGAGAAATCCACCGTCTGCTGGAGGCCAAGCCCCAGCAGTTCGACCCCAGGGCCTTTTTACTCCCCATCATGGATACCGTGATGTACGGCGGCATTCCCGACGGGGACGTGCGGGCCGTTTGCGACGCGCTGGAGCAGGGCGTGAAGGAAGTGGTGGGTACGCTGATCGTGGAATTTGGCAGCGTGGGCAAAGCGCCTTTGGTGGAGCGGGCGGACCTGGAGGAAATGGCCCGGCGGTACCGCAAGGCGGGCCTGTGAGGAGGGGGACAGCATGAAGCATATTTTCTTGAATCTGAAGCGCTTTGACATCTCCCCGGCCCGGGGCGGGGTGAACCGCCTGGCGCCCATGGCCCGGTGGGGGAGTACCATCGTGGAAAGCGTACAGCGGGAGCTGGGGGCCTATTCCAAGGAGGCCGTGGAGTTTGTGATGTTTTTGCCGGAGGCCCACCTGCTGGGGGCGGCGGCGGCCCGGGAGCCGGACAGCCCGGTGAAGCTGGGTTGCCAGGGGGTCTACCGGGAGGACACCGCCCCGGGCGGGGGCTTTGGGGCCTTTACCACCAACCGCACGGCCAATGCCGCCCGGGAGCTGGGGTGCGAGAGCGTGCTGATCGGCCATTGCGAGGAGCGGAATGACAAGGCCGGCATTTTGGCCGAGGCCGGGGTGGAGGATGCCGCCGCCGTGAACCGGATTTTGAACCGGGAGGTGCTGGCGGCCCAACAGGCCGGGCTGTCCGTGCTGTATTGCATTGGGGAGAAGGCACCGGAGCAGGACCGCTGGCAGCAGGTGCTGGGGCAGCAGCTGGCCGTGGGCCTGGCGGGGGCGGACAAAAGCCGCCTTACCATCGCCTATGAGCCCGTGTGGAGCATCGGCCCCGGGAAAACCCCCGCCGGAAAGGAGTACATCGCCAAAATCGCCCGGTTTGCAAAGGAACAAACCGGGGGGGTGGACGTGGTGTACGGGGGCGGGCTGAAGCAGGACAACGCCCAAATGCTGGCCTCCATCCCGGAGATCGACGGGGGCCTCATCGCCCTGACCCGCTTTGCGGGGGAGATCGGGTTTTATCCCCGGGAGTATCTGGACATCGTCCGGCTATATCTGTATGCCGGTGAATGAAGTAGGAAAGGATGCTTTGTATGAAGCTTGACTTTGAGTACGGCACAGGAACCATGAGCGCCCAGCTGCCGGATTCCACCGATGTGTTTATTCCCGGTGTCACCGTGCCCGACCCGCCCCACATCCCCTTTGACCGGATTGAGGAGGAAACCCTCAAAAGCCTCCGCAATCCCATCGGCATGCCGCCCCTGAGCCAGCTTGCCCACAAGGGAAGCAAATGCGTCATCGTGTTTCCGGACCGGGTGAAGGGCGGGGAGCATGCCACGGCCCACCGGAAGGTGAGCATCAGGCTGGTGCTGAGGGAGCTGTACGCCGCCGGGGTGGCCAAGGAGGATGTGCTGCTGATCTGCTCCAACGGCCTTCACCGGAAGAACACCGAGCAGGAGATTCGCGGCGTGCTGGGGGAGAAGCTCTTTGAGGAGTTTTGGCATAGCCGCCAGATCATCAACCACGACAGCGAGGACTGGGACCACCTGGTGGATTTGGGTACGACCCCTCAAGGGGACCCGGTGATCATGAACAAGTATGTGTACGATGCCGATGTGGCGGTGCTCATCGGCCATGTACAGGGCAACCCCTACGGCGGCTATTCCGGGGGATACAAGCACTGCGCCACGGGAATCACCCACTGGCGCTCCATCGCCAGCCACCATGTGCCCCAGGTGATGCACCGGCCCGACTTCACCCCGGTTTCCAGCAATAGCCTCATGCGCGCCAAGTTCGACCAGATCGGCATGCACATGGAGGAGAAGATGGGCAAGAAGTTCTTCTGCTGCGACGCCGTCACGGACACCTCCTCCCGGCAGATTGCCGTGTTCAGCGGCTATGCCAAGGAGATGATGCCCGAAAGCTGGAAGGTGGCGGACAGGCGCACCTATGTGCACTGGGCGGAGAAGAAATACGATGTGCTGGTGTTCGGCATGCCCCAGTTTTTCCACTACGGGGACGGCATGGGCACCAACCCCATCATGCTGATGCAGGCCTTATCCGCCCAGGTGATCCGGTTCAAGCGGATCCTCAGCGACCGCTGCGTCATCCTCTGCGCCTCCCAGTGCAACGGGTATTTCCACGACCAGCTCTGGCCCTACCTGCGGGAGATGTACGAGCTGTTCCAGCACGACGGCATGAACGTGCTGCCGGATGTGCACCGCTACGGGGAGCTGTTCGCCACCAACCAGGAATACATCCGCCAATACCGCTACGCCAACGCCTTCCATCCCTTCCATGGGTTCAGCATGATCTCCTGCGCCCACATCGCGGAGATGAACACCAGCGCCATCTACCTGGTGGGGGCCATGGAGCCGGGCTATGCCCGGGGCATGGGGCTGAAAACCCGCGCCACCTTTGAGGAGGCCCTGG